>CAYXJU010000047.1:0-4076 GCA_964464765.1 uncultured Candidatus Bathyarchaeia archaeon
TGAACCATCCATTTCACCGGTCAAGAGAACATAGGGGTTAAGCAGCCAAACAGTAGCTGCGAGTAACCCGTTTCGTCGGCCACTGGACTCCACGATACTCTTCACCAAGAATGCGCAGAAAAGGTCTGCAACTATTATCGGCAACTTCACCATAGCCGTGAGAAGATACGCCGATGCTGAGTCAGGTGCTTGCGTACCAGCGATCCAGACAGCCAGGTTCGGATGTTCCAAAGGCAAAGCCAACCACGCCTGGTAGAACGGTCCAGTTATCATAACCCAGGGCACTGGAATTTTGGTCCAACCAGCAACCAGATGCTGGAGAAGGTATAGGAAGTCGTCACTGAGAACCGAAACAGTCCCTAGAACTACCTTCACAACTATTGCAGCGCCGCATAACGCGATCAGAACTTTCCTCTTTCTCAGGAAAGAATGGGATTTTGCGCCTTCTTCAGTCAACTTAAAGCACTTTTCTCCGATCTCTATCCTGATCTGCAAACTCCAATAATGGAAATGCCGCATCCTTAAGAGACTTTTTGAACCTAGTAATTGACGTAAGTACGGTTCTCAACTCTATTCAATCATAACAAAACGCCATCCGTTTAGTTCGTCGCTTTCTGGCTTGTTCCCGCTTGTCCTCGCTAAACACGTGAACAACTAAACCAATTCTTGATATGCTCTTGATATCATCAAAATGTCTGTCATCTGTGAGGATCTTGGCTTTTCGGTTAGTGCGATGGAGGTCTAGTACTCCCCTCTCATCCGTTCAATCGCCTTCTTCGCCTCTTCCGGAGTACCGTACTCAGCATCTACGCCCACGAGATCCAAGAGGTTCGGAACACGACGGCCCACAAGTTGATGTCCCACCTCTTCAACATCCAACTCATCACCTTCGTTTATGCCGAGTCTTGCACGATAGTCTGCTGGAAGAGTTGCTTGACCTCTCCTCTTGACTTTCACGACGACTCCCATTCTTCGTCACATAATCGTAGAAAATGAATCCTACACATAAACACTCTCCCTGCTCTTCAAATCTCAAAGACCACAGTTGTCCTTCAAACCATTATTGTTGAATTTCAAAAAGTATTGCCTCCGGGCAATCTTACAATATCTTTGAATCGATCAAAATGTTTGTCGAAAGAGTATATTTCATCAATTCCATCCGCTTTCATTATGACGTATGCCAAGGCATCATTGGCGCTGATATAATTATCTCGTGCCAACGGTATCGCGCTTGCATAATCTCTCACGGTCACCGGGCAGATCTTCACGTTTCCACTTGTTACGGCCCATGCAAGGAAGCCTAGCGACTTTTCCACATCCAGCCTAGTCTCAATTATGTTAACCACTTCCGATAGGTGAACCGTACTAAACGTCACCTCCTCGCCTCCCTCCACCCTCCCCACGATACCTTTCGCCTGATCCTTGACAACCTGCTCCTCTTTCGTAAGCGTTCTAGAAGGTATGAGAAAAGCGTGAAGAAAAACGTTTGAATCTACAAACCTCAGGCTTCATGCAGCTCCAAAACAGCTTTCTTGAGAGAATGCGCGTCTGCGAAATTCACATCCCCAGTCACCTTAATACGATCGAAGAGTTCGGAAGGCGAGATCGATGTAATGGGCAGCATCTCTATCCTGTCTCCATACCTTATCAGCACTAGCATACGGGACTTCCACTTCTTCCGCCATTGGGCAGGGATCGATACACGTCCTTGGGGATCAAGTTCCTTTACCACCGTTTCCTCCATTTTGACCATTTCCACCAAAAATTCGAACCATGGTGAATATAAACCTTCCACCAAGAAAACAGACTTTATCAACACGAGAACGTAGTTCTCACTTCCACCCTTGAATTTCCCTTCCATTTCCTTCAAGGTATATGGAACATGAATCTCGCCATTCCCACCTTCATCAATATTCTCCCAGAGTGAAACATGGTATCTCGCAGATGCCTACCGAGTCACCTTATGCTTTCACAATCTTCCAGCTCCTTTCAACTAATCAATTCCAAACTTCTTTCAACAGAAACCTTCCAATGAGTGGTCCTGTTCACTCTCACCTTGCTTGCACCTCATCCATCTTCTTGGTATCTGTTTCTATGCGAAAGCAAGATCCGTGGAATCTTCATCAAGGTCTCAATTCTGAACCATATCCAACAATACTGTAACCTTTCTCACTATTCCTCTCATCTTCGATAACCGTCACGGTGAGCCTCAACCACAAACAAGTATCGTAGTTGACCCCATCAAAAACCTTATTTGCATACAAATCACATGCAATTATAGATGTGATTTGAATGGCAAAGGTCGTGCAGACCACGCTTGAAGAATCTGAATATGAACAGTTCAGAAAGACCGCGAAACGGAAGGGACTGAAGGTCAAGGAGGCAGTCAGATCAGCGATCCTAGGCTGGACTAGGGAGCTTGCGCCCCTCGATCTGGATGATCAGTTCTTCAAGTTGAAGCCAGTGGACCTAGGCGACCCCGAATTATCAAACAAGGTCGATGAAATCTTGTACGGTAGAAGGATGAGACGGTGAGGATCTTCATAGACACAAGCGCCTTTATTGCGAGATACCACTCTAGAGACAATCGTCATGATGATGCAACAGACTATCTAAGTAAGATCCAGTCTGGCGAGGCAGGGGTCACGAAACTCTTCACATCTGACTATGTGATAGACGAGGTGGTCACAACAATATTCGCCAGAACAGGATCATTCGAATTAACCAAGAAATATGGCCAAACACTTATTGAATCAAAATCAATTGACAGACTTAGAGTCGACGAAGAGACTCTCAATCAGTCCTGGGAGTTCTTCAAAAGGATGGGAGAGATCGGCTTGAGCTTCACAGACTCAACTTCCGCCGTACTGATGAAGAAAAAGGAGATAAATACGGTCTTCACATTCGACGAACACTTCAAGAAAATTGGACTCAACGTCGTTCCTTAGCCGTTGAAGAAATTGACCTCGAACTCTTGGATCCCATCTGTACCCTTCAACAATTAGCGATGCAATAGTGGAGCTTCCACGCAAACATGAGAACATAATGCTAGCTGTGGATCACAAATTGTTCCGTCAATATGATACATTTGACTGTTCTGACTTAGTCTTTTCAATTGCTCTGAACGATCTTGTTTTGATAGTATTCGATGATCTCCTTCGAATACTCGATAAGCCTCTCAGCCATCCTCTTGGTGTTGAAGCTTCCAGAGTATCTCGTCTGATGCGCGTTCGGATACCCATCAGGGACATACGCATGATCCAACTCCAAAGTTTTGTCACGCAGATCTCGCTTCGGATACGATATTTCTCGGAAAAGATACTAGATCCAGCAACCAAAAACACTCACTAATCACATTTTCCAGAAAACTCAAAACAAGCTTAGTTTCACCTATTAACTTTAAAATGAGGCGCTCACCAGCCTATTGATCTATGGTTTCACCATAGGTTCTGAAAAAGCAAAACCCAAGAAAACTGAACACGAATCATTAAACTTCCATTGAAAGGTATTGCCACAAACCCATTTTCTTAACATCTGCAAAGCAAAAATAAGATCTGTTCTGAAGAGTCTTCAACATTCACTAAAACAGCTAGAAATGGGCATTTTTCAAGTCCAGAAGAGCCTCTGTCGCTTAGACTTGATGCCAAGTATCCTAATATGACTAGGTATCTTAACTAGGAAGTGGCAAGAGTCATGAGTTGACCTAGATCCAACTGAGCATATCTCTTAGATGGACTAAACAAGTCTACAAACAGTTTCTCTACGTAGGTAAGACAGCTAAACTACTAGATTCAAGCTACTCATTATCCTTGATGATCTCCACCATAAACCGCCGATACCCTTAGTTGTCTAATCGACTATCTCTTCTTAGATGACCAAGATGAATCAGGAAGTTAAGGTCATCGTACAGGAACTTCAAGCCTTGGCACGTCGGAAACCACTTCCAAAACCGGATTTGACACATGCTAAGGAACTTATGTTGAGACTGCGAGCGATGGGTTTCACGAACAAAGAGGTGAGTGAGCTTACGGATGGCGGATGGAGTGAAGTGACGGTCAAGTTGTACACGAGAGGTG
>CAYXJU010000047.1:4176-9294 GCA_964464765.1 uncultured Candidatus Bathyarchaeia archaeon
AAACTTGATGGTCTCGGAATAACATCAGACGGATTGGAAACGATCTGCCGAGTTACAGTGAAGTATGGTGGATACAAGAATGTTCTAGAAGCGATAGATCGATATGGAAAGTTGAAGGAGATTGAAGATGATTATAGAAGAATTCGTGAAGACAAGATCAACTTGGATGAGACTATTCTTGATCTGCAGAACAAGAGGAATGGTCTTGAAGGAGATATAAAGAAACTTCAAGAAGATAATATTCACTTCAAGAATGCAGTAGAATTGTGTAAGATCCTTGTTAGTGATTACGGATTAAATATCGCTGAGATTGAGATCATCAAGAAATGTTGCGAGAAATATGGCGACCTTATGGCGATTCTAGATGCGATTGAGACATATGGGAGTCTCAAAGAGATGCAGAGCAGCATCCGTGAACTGTCAATAAAGAAGACAGCGCTTGAATCGAGGATTGGAGAGCTAGAAGAACAGAATTCTAGGATAAGTGGAATAGAATCAAGACTATCCGAAGCCCAGAGAACCTTGGACATGATTGACCAGAAGATGAGAACATCCAGAGATCTCTCAATAATCTTGGATCTTGTGGCAAGGCCTGATAAGATTGTTGATCCGTTGCCGAAGGTTCTTGCCGTAATTTTCACGATGATTAAGTCTTCAGAGATATACATTGAAAAACGAGGCCTTGAGATGGCGAGAGCTTCGACATTGAAGAATAAGCTTCACGAGGTAGGCACATTACTTGGAGAATGTATGACAGATGAACTTAGACGAACTAGAAGAGAAGACGAAGGCTAGCTTTCAAGAAATCGTTTCACTCGCAGAGAGGATCAGTGGATCAGCAAATGCAGCCGAATCCATGCATCAACGAGTGGTCAAAGAATACTTGCGAGAGAGATTGATTGCTGACATTGAAAAAGAAGTCTGTTTGACCCGTATGAATATCGCCGAAAACGAAGAGACTCAGAGACAGAATCTAACCATCGTTCAGGACGTACGGGTTCAAGCATTATGGTCCAAGAAGGAGTACGTATTGATTTGCACAGTGAAGATGAAGATGTGGTCAGAACCTGAGGTAATTCAATCAAAGAACCCACTTCTTCGGAGTGTACCAGCAAAAGAATTCAAGAAAAGATTGGAAATCTTAGAGTCTTCAATCAGACGAGGTGAGATGGACACCGATCTGAGGATAAGTCCTCAAGAGGTCATTTGGATTCACATATTCAATAAATGATAACGAGTGCGATTGCGCGAATTATTAGAAAGAGCGAAGCGCAGTTCTATTCATTCACGCTTGTTCTCACGTCCAATTAGGAGTCGACTGCGTCAAATAATTAAATACACGCATGTGTATTGTCGATGTAGGTGAAATGTAATGGCGCATAAAACCCTCACAATCTCAGAAGATGCCTACAACGCCTTAGCTAGAATGAAAGGTGAGAAGGAATCTTTCACAGAAGTCATCTTGAGAATAGCGAAGAAAAAGCGTGATGGCACTCTCATGGACTATCTTAAAAGCCTCAAACCTGATGAGGAATTCGCGGAGACACTGGAAGAGATAATCAAGGAAAGGAGAACGATCTCTCTGAAAGCAGCAAGACTCTAGGTGCCCAATATGGTATGTGTCGACACCTCCTTCTTAGTCGCATTAATCAGACGAGATCCTGAAGCCGAGAACCTGCTGGAGAACTATGTGACGACTGAAACCAAACTCACAACAACCCCAATTACGGTCTGTGAACTCTTCAAAGGCGCCTACAAGTCAAACAAGGATGAAAACATCAGAAAAGTCAGAAAGATACTCACTTACCTGCAAATCTCTGATTTCTCTGTCCATGCCTGCGAAACATACGGTAGACTTGTCAATGAACTTAGGCTTAAGGGATCGCCAATAGGAGACCTAGATGCTATGATTGCCGCAATCGCACTAGCATCTGGAGAATCGCTTCTAACATCAGATAAAGAACATTTCGGAAGGATTTCAGGTCTGACAGTTAGAACATGGTAAATATCATATCAAGGGAACAATGCACATTCCAACTGGTGATGAATGATGCTTGATCTTAGAACTCTTCTCGCCGATCTAGAAAGCCAGAAGGAACTGAAGAAGATTGGCGACAAGCTTTCGCCGCGTTTCGATGTTTCACGGGTTATGTTGAAGAATGAAGTTGAAAACGTGTTACTTTTTCAGAATCTGATTGGTCACCACACTCAGGTCGCCTCGGGACTATGTGCGACAAAGCGATGGATTGGACGTGCTATTGGGAAGACCGATGCACAGCTCTATTCAGTTGTTACCAAAGCAATGGCAGGGCCGATTGAACCAAAGGTCGTGAATGATGGTTCTGTGAAAGAAGTTGTTGAGACACCTAGGCTGACTGGCATTCCAGCGCTTACTCACTACGACAAGGATCCTGGACCTTACATAACTGCTGGAATTGTGTCAGCGAGAGATGACGAAAGCAATATTGAGAATGTCTCGATACATAGGATGTTGATTCTTGATGATAACCATCTTACAATGAGGATTGTTCCGCGGCACTTGTATGCTCTATGTCAGACGGCTAAGAAGAGGGGAAAGGATTCACTTGACATCGCAGTCGCTATAGGGCTCAATCCTGGAATAATACTGGCCGCCGCTTCGTCACCGCCTTTTGGTGTGAGTGAATTCTCAGTCGCAAACGCAATAATGGATGGTTCACTTAAACTCACTGAACTTGAAGATACAGCCCTGAGGATTCCAGCTGACGCTGAACTCGCGTTCAAAGCAAAGATACTTCTCAACAAAGATGTTGACGAAGGCCCATTCGTGGATCTTACCGGCACTTACGACATAGTGAGAAAGCAACCAATTGTCGAGGTCACGAAAGTCTATCACAGAAAAGATTACATCTACCAAGCACTTCTTCCAAGTGGCTCCGAACACAGGATACTGATGGGATTCCCATTCGAGGCCAGAATACTTGAGGCCGTGAAAGGCGTTGTACCAAAAGTCAGAGCTGTCAACCTGACGCCGGGTGGAAGTGGATGGCTGCATGTGGCGATCTCGATAGAGAAGCAGACCGAAGGTGACGCAAAGAACGCGTTAATGGCTGCATTTGGGGCTCATCCCTCGCTGAAACATGCGGTCGTTGTGGACTCTGATATTGATGTGACGAATCCACATGAAGTGGAGTGGGCGATCGCGACCAGGTTCCAAGCTGACAAAGGGCTAGTTGTGATTCCAAATGCCAGAGGTTCTTCCCTGGACCCGTCCGCAGATCAACAGAATGGAACAACCACAAAAGTCGGGGTCGATGCGACCAGAACCTTCTCCAAACCCGTGGAGAAGTTCATGAAGGCAAAGATACCAGTGTAAAGATTCTTTGAGCAGGAAACACTTTTGAATCTGACACGACGCGAAGAACAAATTCTGAACGGAAAATTTGGCGAAGGCAAAGCTCTCGCCATGCGCCTTCTCGTTGCCCTCGGTGACGTATTCGAGGCTGATCGGATGCTTCCAGTCGGATCAGTGCAGGTAGCTGGCGTCTCATACAAGACGATAGGAGACCCCGGAATAGAATTTCTCGAAGATCTCTCCAAGAAAGGTGCTAAGACAGTTGAGAAAGCAACTCTGAACCCTGCTGGAATGGACCTGAAGAATTGGCGTGCGCACAAAGTTCCCGAACATTTCGCTGAAAAACAGTTAAGGATTGTTTCTGCTTTCAAGAAGATGAATGTCCAAACTACATGCACTTGCATCCCATACTATGCTGGAAACAGGCCGAGATTTGGAACACATATCGCCTGGGCAGAATCTTCTGCCGTAACGTTTGCAAACTCGGTTCTGGGGGCTAGGACGAATCGTGAAGGAGGTCCGGCCGCTCTCGCAAGCGCGATTGTAGGAAGAACTCCACGATACGGCTTGCACTTGTCTGAGAATCGTCGACCAACCCACATAGTGAAGGTTGAGTCGCAGCTGAACAATCAACTCGATTTCAGCCTCCTAGGCTACGCTATCGGCGAGAAGATCGCACAGAGTGTGCCTATGATAGAAGGTTTGTCAAAGGCTCCGAACCTGGACGAGTTGAAAGCTCTGGGAGCCAGCATGGCGGCTGGAGGTGCGATCGGATTGTATCACATACGCGATGTTACGCCAGAAAGCAAACGCTTCCGTGATGAGGACACTGCAAACCTTGAGAAAATTGTGATAGGTGAGAATGAGACACTTAAGACGAAAGAAAAGCTTTCCACAGCAGAAGATTTCGATCACGTCTGCTTAGGTTGCCCACACATGAGTCTCACAGAGCTCCATGACTTGGCGACGCTGGTGAGTGGAAAGAAGTTGAAGAAACCGATATGGTGTTTCACTTCACGCAGAGTCCATTCGCAGGCTATGAGGAAAGGATACGTGAATAAGATAACGAGAGCAGGTGGAGAGGTTATCAATGATACATGCATGGTTGTTGCTCCATTTGAAGAGATGGGAATTCAATCTGTGTTAACGAACTCCTGCAAAGCTGCACATTATCTACCATCAATGTGCAAGAGCAACGTGATGCTGGGAACACTGGAGCAGATCGTGGAAATAACCACATAAGCCGTTCGAGTTGAAGTGAATATGGAAGACTTGGCAAAGCAACCTATAATTATCAAGGGGCGAAGGGTGGTTGGAGGGTTGGGAAGTGGAGAAGCCCTTGTCTCCTGTCAACCAATATCTTTTCTCGGAGGCGTTGACCCGAAGACAGGCAACATCATTGAGAAAAACCATAACCTCTTCGGAAAGAACGTCACCGGAAAGATTCTAGTGTTTCCTGGTGGAAAGGGAAGTACAGTCGGATCTTACATAATCTATGCACTTCGAAAATATGGAACGAATCCGGTAGCAATGATTAATGTCGCAACGGAGCCGATAATAGCGACTGGATGCGTCATAGCTGAGATTCCTTTGGTTGATCGTCTCGATCAAGATCCAACCCTCGTTATTGAAACTGGTGACCATGTAGTAGTCGACGCCACTAAAGGTCAGGTTGAGATCAGAAAGAAAGCAGCTTAGATTTCTGGGCTATTTCCAGTTCACATCAGTCCATTTTCGGCTAATTTCAGAAAGCGATCGGTCCACATATTTGCATTTGAGAATGG
>CAYXJU010000048.1:0-9214 GCA_964464765.1 uncultured Candidatus Bathyarchaeia archaeon
AGGAATCTCAACAATGTTTTGTCCCAAACTAACTTGACATCATTTTCCAATACTAGGGTGTCGGAAAATTCGCCCCATTTCTGTCTGTGGCTTAAGGGTTTAGGCCCTAACGGCTTAAGTCTTTGGGCACCCAAGCTCTAATAGTGCCTAGAGTTTACCTAGTCGCAAGGGGGTTGTGGAGTCTTGTCAGAGACCATGCCCTTGCCCTCCAAGATGTCTAGGCACTGACTGACGACAGATTTTAGAAACCTAGATTATCGTGAGAGTGTGGAGGGTGTGCAAGGCATTCGAGACATCGAACAATATTTTGGTAAGCCCCAGCTATCTAAGACCGTAGATATAGTTCAATAACATCTCTCTTTCTGTCCTCTGGAACATACTCGATAGCCTCATCGAAAGCCGATCTCGCCAATTGCGGAGCCAACTTAGGCTTGAGGACTTCAACCTTATCTTCTATTTTTGAATAGAGGATGCTTTGTAAGTGGTTGCCATATAGCTGTGATAGTTGGCCAAAAACAGAGGTGCTCACAGGGTCAAGGAGAGAGCTCTAACTGACCTGCTCCAAAAAGTCTCTTCCGATGATAGCCTCCTTGTGCAATCCATGCTTGGCAGCCTCTAAAGCAACAGTGCGTAATGCCCAGACAGCATGTTTCAATAGCTCAGGATCATTGTCAGGACTGCGATCGGAGGCAACTCCAAATAAAGTGTTGAGAACCGCTTTTACTGTTCCTCTCAAACCTTTCTGAGCAGCGTCTCCGCCAGCCGCTGTCAAACCACCAATAACCTCCTTGAATTCTCCTCTCCCTAGTTGAAGATATCTCAAGGCAATGGAGCGAATAGCGTAGAAAACAAAATCTTCATCAAATCTTTTTTCCATTGTTCTTTTTTGCATAAGTTGGATCTTCGTGGAGGCATCGCTCGCTACACTGAACAAACCTTTTTGAATAGCAACATCAAAGTTTGACTTGAGAGCAACTATCCCCCGCTTTCGCACCTTTTTGAAATCTTCTATTCTCATTGCCTTATCCAGGGCAATTTTAGCAGTCCACCATATTGAGCCGTTGATCTGAAGTGCAAGCTTTATCCTCTTTTCGTCGACGTAACTCTTGAAATACTCTTTTAGACTCTTAATCACCCATATGGCCCATTCGCCACTGAGTTCCTCTACGAAATACTCGCCTAGACCCCCAAGCTCATACGTGACCCGTATAGCGACAGAGTCTGAGCCTTTCAGCACTTCCTCAATATATTGACCTAACACCTCTTTCACCCTTTGCCCGACGGTTTGGCTGGTTTCCTTGGTTACGAACCTGCCAAACTTGCCAAACTCAGCCAAAACCATCCCTGCGCTCCCAATGTCCCGTAACATTGTTGCCACCGAATTGGCTACTTTGTCAACTATATCCTCCGCAATATTCACTTTCTTCACTTTGGTTGCAAAAGCCACCAGTTCACCTAAAGCTTTGATTGGGTACGATAAGTTTGCATAGTTTTTGCGAGCGTGCAAGTTGAGAGCCAAATCATTTAACGTGTCGAGTTCCTTCACTTCCCGTTCATCTGTGGCCTTCTGAATTCTCTTCTCTGCCTTGTTCTTCAAGCCTGCACAGAAGTCCTCTATTTCGAGCCACTTTTTCACTTTCATGATGAATAGCAGTAGGTAGGCCAAACAGCCCGACGTCAGAACTAGGGAGAACAAGCTCAATGCCACATACATGTGCGTGGAAAAACTCTCCTTGAATACTGGCAACAATAAGGACATGAGTACGGCGACTGTAAAGGCGAGCATGTAAATGTACGTGTGCTTTCTAAAAACATGGTCTATCATGTCAGGACTAAATCCTGAAATGAGCTCCGCCGCTAGCAAGATCACAGAAAAAACTATGGCTAGAACTGTTGCTGATATTTGAGAAGCGACGGCAAGGAGATGGGAGATGGTATCAGGCGAAATTAGGCGAAGTAAAGCATTGGGGCATATGACCCCTATGCCCAACCCAGTTTATCCTCCACTCGAACTCGTTCTAGCCACTATCTTAAGTATTTCTGTACCTGTGCCCAAGGCTCTCAATCTCTCCAAAAGTTAAGACTTGCCTACCCCGAGAAAAAAATCAGACCAAATGATCCCATGACTCTTGGCAGACGTACCAATCCGATACATACTTGACAGACCACTGAGAGTAAGCGTTAATGGCAAGGGTACCGTTTTGAATCAGGATCGAGGCGACATCCTTGACCTTGCAAGGCCCCTTTGCAATTGACGAAGTTTCTGTTTATGTCAGCGGCGGAGCGATGGGAGTCTACGTTCTATCAAGTGACGGGAGTGAAGCAACCTATGTCGGTCGTTCCGATGTCGATCTTCAGCAGCGGATTTTGCAGTCTACTTCGGAAGGTGGTTATATAGCGTTCTGGTTCGATTATGCCACATCACCCATGGATGCCTACAGGTATGAATGTGAACTCTACCATGAGTACAGTCCGCCTGACAATCTGTTTCATCCAGCGGTTCCCGAAAATACAAGCTGGCGCTGTCCTGTAGAAGGATGTGAATGGCATTAGGTAGACAAGTTCTGTCCGAGGGTTTTATGCAACCCTGCCCATCCGACGAAAAGTAACAGCATTAACCATCTGACGAAGACGTCCAGAGCCGAAATACCACAATATTTAAATCATGTGCCACATATATACGCCGCATGTATGTGGCGTATATCTACGCCATAATCATAGCCAAAACATGAGGCACATAATATGGCAACCATTCAAATTCCCAAAGTATTGCCGACCAAAGAAGTTATTGCAATGAGACCGCAGGACAGAGAACGCTACATCGAAGGAATAATACTTAAGATCTTGGAACTGAACCCTCGTGGTGTCACGATTTCGGAAATTGAACGTAAGACCTCATTCTATAGAGACACGGTTGCCAAGCATCTAGAGCGGCTTGCAGCTACCAGAGAAGCATACAGAGTTGCACGGGGAAACCTTGCAGTCTACTATAAGAATGGTCAAGTCGTTCACGCTACGGATGTCAAGGATACAACATCTCCGAACCGAAACTACACTTTCTACAAGCTCGAAAACGAAGACGGAAAATTCATTTACGTTCAAGAAAAAGAGCTAGATGAATTCAGGGCAATCAGGGTCAAGGGTGGCATCATGATCGACGCCAGATATGCATTGCAACTCATCAAGGAATTGCAGAATTTCGTCTTAGGAGCGGGAAACGATGAGTAGCTCTCAACGATTGGTCGTCTCTGAGTTAGAAAGAGATAGGTATGCGAGAGTGGCCGAAGTACGTCTCGGCGACAAGAAAATCACAACGCCTCACTTCTTCACACTGATTAGGAATCCAGATGAATTTCAAAGTCTCTCGGAACTAATGACAGAGAATGAGACACCGAACATTCGAGGTTGCGTAACTCGCCTCTTTGACGCAAGAAAGATCCTTGGAACGCACCTTGCAAACATGCAACAGACTCGCATGGACGGACTCAATGAATATGTTGAAGAAAGTTTCAGAAGATTTCTGGAGAAGACCATAATCGTTATCGATCCCGCAACCGAGTACCTCTATTATGAATGTTCTCTATCTAGGTGGATTGACGATCAGAAGCTACCAGACCCGATCTTGACCTATATAAGAAGATGCTTACGCCAGAAAGAGAAACTGAAATCAAAAGAGTATCCGAAATGGAAGGAAGCTTACCATATTCAATTCTGGCATAAAATCTCGGAAAACGCACCTCTAAGAAACCAAATGATTGGAGACATATTCGACCTAGAGCTTGCATACAGAAGCTCAATCTTGCTTCCTCCTGTGCCAGTCATAAAATCATCAAGAGAGCTAGAAATCTCTATCAAAATCAACGAAGTTGCCCATGGGATCTCCATGGGAAGAACCGCAGAATGCGCAAGTTACTTCATAATCCAAAAAGGCGTACTCGACGACGAGGAACTATTGAATAAACTCACTGGTTACATATCGAACACCCCATCACGCATCATTGTCCTGAAGTTCAAGTATCTCAATCTCGCAAGCGCTGGAAGAATTCAACAACTACGTGCCTACAGCGATTTCCTACAACAACTGGCCTTTCTGAAAGAAACACGCAAAGATAAAGTACTTATGGTTCTTGAAAACGGTTACCAGCTCTTCCCATCCACCACTGTGGCCTTTGATTTCGCTTCCACAAGCATGACAGGCTACGATGGAGATAGTAAGTTTGGCTATGGAAAATACGGTAGCTGGTTTGATCCCGAGCAAATGGTTCATGTACCCTTCAAAGACTTGAGAAAAGTATACAGAAACAATCACAACAGCCTACCCTGCGCTCACAAAATATGTCAAAACATTGATCTTGGGAGCATCGATCCAGACTCATGGAACGTGCGTCGACGAAAGCACTATGTGTTAACGATGAACGATTACATGTTAATGATTGCCAAAGCGATCAAAGACAGGAGAATCGAACTTGCTATCGATAAACTTGCCAATTCAGACTTAAGCCGACTGAAGAAGCTAATTCCGCGTGTCTAAGGCGGATTAGGTAAACGACACGATAGGTAGGTGGCGAAGGATAGCAGCGGTTAGACAAACTATTTCTTCAATCTAGCCTGAACGTCACCAGCCAACCTGCACCTGTACAAAACAATTAACCTCTTACCGAGTTTCTTTTTTCGAAACTCTCTATGTGCGCGTCTATCCCAGTCCAGATGCTTGTCAGCTAGGGCGAAGAGCTTATATCCATGTTGTAGCCATATGGGTACCATGTTAGCAGATTTGGGCGAGACGAGTAGCCGCACTACCTCCCGCCCCTGAGGAGAACGATCCCCTTGGAAGGAACCGAATCCTCAAAAGAGAAATGTGAAGATGAAAAGATAGGCCTTTCGGAACCCTCAATCATTACGCTCTTCGAAAGACTTGATCTAAGCCTCATAGGGCCAGTCCTCTTGGGGGCATACTCCAATCACAAAAGGAGGCCACCACATCCTCCTATTGCTATGCTGAGAGCTCTAATCTTCCAGAAGATCAGGCAGATTCCCTCTTGGCGCAAGCTATCAAGCATATTAAAACATGAGAGAACTTGGCTTTCAGTCCTCGGATTTCAGAGCGCTCCGTGTCACGATGACTTCTCTGAGTTTACAAAACGTCTTGGGACAAAGAAGTTCTACCAAGTATTTCTTGCTCTGCAGATGCAGTTGAGAAGAGACTACCCTGACCTAGGGAAACGCATTGCAGTAGACTCGACAATTGTCAGAGGCTACTCGAACCCAAACAAGAGGAGGGGAGCAGCCTCAGATCCAGATGCTCAATGGGGTGTGACTGGTCAGAAAGTCAACAAACCAATACATGTCTTCGGCTACAAACTCCAGATAGCATGTGATGCAGACTATGGATTGCCACTAGACTACTTGGTTGTCCCCGCAAACAGAAGCGACTCACGCCTTTACTACGAGACGCTAATGCGGACAAGGCTGGCAGGGAATCGTGTTGAGGTTGTGATAGCTGACGCTGGCTACGATTCCAAAAGAAACATTCTTTTGACAATCAAGCACCACGCTATACCGATCATTAAGCTGAATCCGAGAAGGTCTAAAGAGAAGCAAAAACGAAGAGCCGACTACCTACTGCCTGTAAGACGGGACTCAGACGAATGGAAGCGGTACTATGATATGCGCTCCTCGGCTGAACGCGTGTTCTCTAGGCTTCGGACAGAGCTTGGACTAGATCACCTGAAGCTTAGACATCTAGAAAGGGTGGAGGTACACTTCGCAATGTGCCTTATCACCATGGCTGCCATAGCTTGCACCGCCGCGACTACTGGCTTCACTCGGCTGGCACTATGCATAGAGCCGTGGAGGTACATGGGCTAGATGCGACTCCAGAGATCTGTTGGCCGCCATCGAGGAGACAAAGAATACCCCAAACATCAAATCGTCGTACCCAACAAGATAATAGAACAGCTAGGGTGGAATCCAAGAGAATACCTCGAACCGAGAGTCACTAAGAAAGGGCTTCTCCTCTACAAGGCTGACGAGCCAAAACAACAGAACAGCAAGCTTGACTACGAGCAATTCAAACAGTCGATAGTTGACACGTTGATGACCTTTCCAAATGGTTGCACGTGGGAAGAACTCAGACTCAAAGCAGGTTTGCCTCAAAAGACGCCGAGCCCGATTTGGACTAAACGAATGGAGGATGAGCAGATACTAGCACGACTTCATGACTCAAGCTCAGGCAACATCATCTGGAAACTTCAAGAGAAGTACTTGATGACCATAGCGTCCACAATGAATGGGTGGGTTCCACGAAATCAAGACCGCACGTTCTAGTCTGACTATGAACAACTTGTGATGATATTACGGATTTCTTACCTCTTGAATCATCTTGAGCTTTCCGAAGTCGTCTGGCGAAATGTAGACAGTCGGGCGTTCCTGCATGACTGCTCTGTCCTTAAAGAGTTTGTCAGAGGTTACAAGGATTGCATTCGTGAGATGGGCAAGATCAAGGATCACTCTGTCTTCGTCTATCTGTGGCGAGCTTATGTCGATGGGCGGGGTCGATAGCGTGTTTATCCTGATCTTACCTTCTTTTGCTAGAGCTCTAAGGCTATCAAATTCTGCAGACACCGCATCCTTGCTAGCAGAACGCTTGAACTGATTGACTACGTCCAAGATGAATTCGGGGAGGATTACTTCGAACCCATTCAAATGGCCCAACTCTACAAGTCTCGATAGGGACTTCGATATGAGCATGCTAATATCAGGCAGAATTCTCGCATTCAACATGAAGAAGGGCGGCGTCAGATCGTTCCTGTGACCGCATTCTCCCCTAAACATAACCTCAAGCGCTTCGACCACACCTTCAATAACAAGATATGCGTCGTTACAGACGGGGCACAAGATTGCGTTGTGTTTTGACGGGAAGATTTGAACAAACTTCATCGCATTTCTTTGATCTAGGGTTATTCCCTTAACTCTTTTCAAACCTTGCAGAAACTTCTTCGTGAAATCGTTAAGACTGCCTTGCACTACCAGCTTCTTATGGTATTGCTTGATGGTTAGCCCGTTTATTGACCAGACTCGACGCTCGTATTCACCTGTTGGCTTCTTTGCTTGAGCTTTACTCATGTAATTCAAGAAGCCCTGCTCGTCGAAGTCTGCGGAGAACTCAAAGGTCAGGGTAACATTCTCAGGCATAATCCTTCATATCGTGGTGCCGCCTAATAAGTAGTTGAAACAGAATGCCGGTCTCGATGAGCATCAGTCAAGTCGAATTGAGCAAATTACGTAATCTGATTCTTAGCAAAGGCCTGAAACGGGTAAAGCCTACTAGCGAGTACGAGCTTCTGCGAATTGAAGATGGCGACATCAGAATCATCATATACAAATCTGGCAAACTCGTCCACAACGATACCGAAGCCTCCAAGCAACTAATTGATTCGATTCTTGAGCGGGAGCGGAAGTACGATTACCTACTTGGAAGCGATGAAGTGGGAAAAGGGGAGTGGTATGGCCCTTTGGTGGTTGTCTGCGCGGCGCTAACTCCAACCGACATTGTTCATTTCAGAAAGATAGGCGTCAGAGATAGCAAACTCATCGGTAAAGAAGAGCTGGCAAGGCTGGCTGCAGAAATTCAAAAAGTCAAGCTCGTTTACCGCGACGTCACGCTGATGCCAAAAACCTATAACCAGAAGTACAAGGAATTCCAGCAAGAAAGAAAGACTCTCAATGATTTGTTGGCATGGTGTCACGCCACAGCAATAAGGGATACGCTCGCAATCATTCACTCCGAAAAAACGAAAATCGTCATTGACAAGTTTGATGTCAAGAAAACAGATCTCAGACTGGAGGCCGCCAAGATCAGAGATGAGAACATCGAGATCATCCAGAGCTCCAAGGGTGATACGGAGATTCCAGTGTCAGTAGCAAGCATCTTGGCGAAGAACTTGTTTGAATCTAGAGTGGACTATCTGAACAAGAAATTTGGCGCTGATTTAAGAACAGCCCAGCCAGCAACGCTCCAAGAAGAAATACTTCCCAAAGTTGCGAAACTTCACTTTGCTAATGTGAGTAATGCTATGCAGAGTCAGCGACCAAGACATGCAATCATCGATAACTAGGCCATACTTGCTTCAAAAAGTTCACGTCAGTAATCTTGTAGGGAAGTGCACGATGCTTTCGAGGTTCATTAGCAAGGACTCTAGCAAGTTCCATGTATCCTTCATCTCCAGGTAAGCGTATCATGTACCTGTGGCGGCTGTTTATCAATGCTTGAAAGATGATTATCGGTCTACCAGCTGTCGGGTAATTGCCTTCGAGCACCTTAGCACCCTCGACTTCGATTTTCGGGTTCTTGTTACGTATGCTGTAGACTAGAGTGCGCCTTTCTGTTTTTCCGAACCTCTTGCCCAGCTGCTTTCGCTGAATCCTGATTATTTCTTTTGTCCCAAGTTGAAGACGGAAGTAACGTTCAACAATTTCACGTGTGAAATGAACTTGGGCGACTCTGCCTGCAGCTCTTGGGATGTACCGAATGAGAACCATACCAGGCAATGCACCACGGGTTAGTATCGGTGCCCGTGTTGTTTTACGCACTCTACCTGAGGGCCATCTCAGAATCCTTGAAGCAGGTATTCGGACGCTTGTGTGCCGCGGGCGGACATTAGGCTTAATCTTGTCATAATGGCGAAGTTCGGTAAGGATCCTATCTGAAAGTATGCCCTGACATGGAGTCCAAATGATGCGATCAAAATAATCTGTCAAGGCCAATATTGCTGATTCACTGGGTTCTCCTTCTATGAGCAGATTTGCCTCAATGTTTGATTCCATGGCACTGCGTGTGAGATTTGAAGAACCAATTATGACCGAAATCTTGTTGTCGTGCTTGAAGATATAGAGTTTGGGATGGAATGCATTGTCTCTGTAGTAGCGTATTTCGGCTTGCTGTGGAAACTTCGAAAGTAGTCTATAGAGGTTTGCCACTGCAGAACCATCAGTGATTCCGAATGGGTCTATTGCGACTACAATTTTGATATGACCTCCTCTTTTAAGCAGTTGTAGAAGTGACTTGTGGAGTAATGCTACTCCATCGTTTTTGACATAGGCGACAGCTATATCGATTTCTGTTGAATTCTTGGACAGGAGTGGAACCTGATATCCAGTCACCGAGCTGTCTAGAAATTTCAATATGGGCGGCAAGATGTGCAACACCAAATGA
>CAYXJU010000049.1:0-9178 GCA_964464765.1 uncultured Candidatus Bathyarchaeia archaeon
GTGGTGCGGCCGCCGGGATTCGGACCCGGGTTATCGGCTGTTTCTGACTTACCTTGGGAAGCCGACGTCTTAGCCAGGCTGGACTACGGCCGCGGCATCGAGTACATATTCGCATTTTTATACATTCTTTGATATAAGATCAGCTTTGAACTACGTGGTCCGTATCGCGGTCCGTGAACTAAGAGTATATGATTTCCATTGTTCAATGGATCATTCGATCATTCTTGTTTCGCGCCACATTCGCTGCAGAACTCAAGGCCCTCAGGGATGACCGCATAGCATTTTGGGCAAAAATAGTCTGAAGACTCAGTTTTTACTTCTGTCCTGCGGGGTTTTGCCACGACAGCTGGGGTCGATTTAGCTACAGTTCTTGCTTCATGCTTCGACTTGAGTCTACCATAGGCAACTAGTCCTGTAGCTATAGCAGCAAAAACAACTACCAAAACGATGAACATTGGGTTGCTTGCCAAACTCGATCAACTGGAGACTACAGGCTGTATCTTAAGAAGTTTTGGGCAATACTAATCTTCAGCGAAACTGAAACTGACTTGTAGTGAACTGAAATGCCCTACATAAAACGTGAAGACCGCCCGAAGTATGATAGCCTCATTCAAGAGGTAGTAAGGGAGTTCGCTGCGTTACCACCTGAGACGTTGGATGGACATCTAAACTACTTCATTACCAGACTCCTCGTTTCACTTTACAAACCAAGCTACTTTAACTACAATCGAGTTCAAGGCCTCTTAGAATGCGTCAAGCAAGAATTCTATCGGCGACGAATAGCTCCATACGAGGAGAAGAAGATGCAGCAACACGGCGACGTGTACCAGGAAACATAGATAATGAAAGAAGTCAACAAGCCCTGCAGACTGTATCAACAGTTACTAAGGATGTATGGAAAACAGAACTGGTGGCCTGCCAGAACAAAGTTTGAGGTTGTAATTGGAGCAATCCTGACTCAACAGACGAGTTGGCGCAACGTTGAGTCGGCTATCAGAAACCTCCAAAGAAAAAGACTGATGACTGTGAACAGGCTTGCAGATGCACCAATAAGAACACTTCAGACGTGTACTTATGCAACAGGGTTCTACAGGCAGAAAGCGCAACGAATCAGGAACATTGCGCATCACCTGTTGGAAACGACTGATGGCAACATCAGTTTGTTGTTCAGGAAGCCTCTTGAGGAGACTAGAGCAGAACTTCTCTCCCTGAATGGAATTGGGAAGGAGACAGCGGATTCAATACTGCTGTACGCTGGAAACCAACTGATCCTTCCAGTCGATGCTTACACTCTTCGAGTGATGGCACGTGTGGAGGGGCGCAAATGCAGTTATGACTCAGTCCAATCCTATCTTGAGAGAGAATTGCCCAGAGAACTTGAGGTCTACAAAGAGTTCCACGCATTAGTAGTGGAACATTGTAAGAAAACGTGTCTTAACGTGAAGCCCGATTGTACGAGTTGCAGAGTTGATCCGTGCATGTACCGTGCTGACCACTGCTTGGCATCAGATCAAGGAACAGTATAGATCAGTTATCTGACCGCGTTCAACTTTGAGTTCATAGTCGCTTCTTTGTCTCTTCTGTCGTCAATCTTCAATGTTGTGACAACTCTCTTCGCGCCCAATTTGAACACTGCTTCGTGAGCGGATGATATCGCTGAGTATAGCTCTTGCAGGTTCTTTGCCTCCACCGTTGTCGACATTGGTCCGACCAAGATATTCAGTCCAGATTCTTGCAGGGCTTTCACAGCAGCTTTCGCATATCTTCCAACGCTGGTACCTTCACCTAGAGGAACAACACTAACTTCGGCTATGATCAATCAAATCACCCACTCATAGACATTCAGAATCTTCATTTCTTCCCTACACGTCCACGATGACTAACGACCAACTCCAAGAAAAGGTTGGGGGTGAAAAGCACTGAGCCCGAGATCTATTGGATGTTCACTGGCTTGAGAAACCTTACGGGCGACAACACAAACTCTTTATTACTCATCTGCAAGTCTTACGCACCAACCTATCAAGACGGAGGTGCTTAACGAATGGTCAAAGTCGAAGTAGATCCAAAGAAATGTAATGGGGACGGAGTGTGCGTAGCCGTTTGCCCAGTATCTGTCTTCGAAATGAAAGATGTCTCAGGCGAACAGAAGTCGGTGGTTGTCAACAATGATGCATGCATAGTCTGTCGGGCCTGTGAAACACAGTGCCCCACACAAGCAATAACTGTCACAGAGTGACTAATCGCACAGACATCAGCAGTTTTTTCTTTTCCAATTTTTCAATCACAAAATGTTTGTTCCATTTGGCATATCCTTAAAAGTCCGTCTTCTTGACCTAGTTCTCAATTGTCCTGAGCCGGAGAGACTCTAAGTGGATAAGAATCAGGTTCTCGAAGTCCTGAAGAAAGTATATGATCCGGAGTATCCGATGCCGATAACGGAACTTAAGATTGTGGACAAAGAAGACATCGTCATAACTGACGACACGATGAAGATAGAGTTCAAACCAACTGCCCCATACTGTCCGATGGGCGGAGTTATCGGGGTAATCATCAAATATGCTCTGGAGAAGAAATTTGGAAGGAATGTTGATGTGAGAGTGAAGACTGGCACACATGCACAGGAATCAATGCTGAATCAACTTCTCTCAGATAGGAAGAGATACGAGGAGACTCTTGAACGTCTTAAGTCATCAGGAATGCTGGAAAGATGCATAGCTGAGTGAAAAGGATCTTAGTCCTGAAACCAGACTTCAGGGTTGGTTCAAATCTTTTTCTAGGCAAGTTCTCCAGAGGCGTCGGCCTCTAGGTAATGTTGACGAACTGGTTCCAGACAGCTCAAGAATCTTCGCGTAGAACATAAATACTCGCTCTAATTGATAAAGCGCAACTCTGGAGAAAAGGTCTGTTGGTCGAGGCATCGCAACAAAAGATACTGGTTTTTGACAAGCGCGTTTGCACAGGCTGTAGACTCTGCGAACTTGCCTGTTCTTTTGCCAAATTCGACAACATCTGCAGCTACGAGAGAACTCACATAAGACACATCATAGAATTTGATCGAGGCGAGATAGAATGTCAATACTGTCAACACTGTGAGGACCCGTTATGTATGGCATCTTGCCCGGCAAACGCTATTCACAAGGACGAGAAGACTGGCATCGTTAAGATCAATGCGCTGGAATGTATCGGATGTCAAACATGCAACATGGTATGTCCCACACACATACCGAAATTCTATCCCGATATGAAGGTCTCCATAAAATGTGACCTCTGCAACGGAGACCCAGAATGTGTCAAGTATTGCTCACCTTGGGCCATATCCTACGTGACAAGAGAGGAAGCAGAAACAATCCTGAAAGAAGTATATGAGAAAAGGTGATATCTGTTTGGTGGACCCATCAACACAGAGTATTAGTGAGGCCTTGCGCAAAGAGCTCGGAGAGAAGATCATAAACGAGTATAACATGTCTCCGACCAGACCCACGTTCACGATTCAAAAAGACGTCCTGACGCAAGCGATCAAGTTTTTGGTGGAAAGATTCGATGCAAGATTCTTGACAATCACAGCGTATGACAATGGGATTGACTTTGAGCTGATCTATCACATGGGCATCAAAGGCATAGTTGCCAACATAAAGACCATAGTTCCAAAAGAAGAATCACAAGTGGCTTCAGTGACCAATACTGTGCCAGGAGCGTTGTCAGCCGAGAGAGAAATATGTGATCTCTTCCAAATCAAATTTGAAGGGATAACCGATCCGAGAGCCTTGATAGCTCCGTATGAGTGGAGAGATGTCCAAGCTCCGCTCAGAAAACCAATGGCCGGCCTTGTCGCAAGCTACCAGAAACCCACCGTCGAGAAGCTTATGCAACAAGGCATGGTTTTCCCGATATCATCCATGGTGAACAATCAGAGGGCTGCGCTCAAGCTTCCCCCGATCGTCACCACAATAACCAAGCCAGAAGCGCTTAAGGAAATTCATGAAATAGCCTCTGAAGTGGGTTTCGACAAGCGAATTGGGTATGCTCTGGACAAGAACAAGTTCAGGTACTGAGCAATGGAACCGAAAAAAGAGTACGCTATGTTCTGGGGCTGCTGGGTCGAAGCGAGACAGCACAGCGTCGAAGCTGCCTGCCGAGGAGTCCTAGAAAGATTTGGAATGCACGCCAGAGACATGGAGGGCGCCTCATGCTGCCCTGATCCAGTGGTCACTGAGAGACTCCAACGGGAGCTTTGGCTAGCATTAGCCGCAAGAAACCTTCGCATATCCGAAGACATGAATATGGATATGGTAACCGTCTGCAACGGTTGCTACGAAACCCTATTCGAAGCAAAAGAGATGCTTAAGACAAACGTCCAACTGAGAGACAAAATGGAAAAAACTCTCGGCAGAGTTGGAAAGCCACTTCCTTCGACTCCAGGCCTGAAGCACATAATCGATGTCTTGGATCAAGACATTGGAATTGACAAGATCAAGAAGTTAAGCGCCGACAGACTGAGCAAGTTAAATGTCGCTATCCATCCTGGATGTCATCTCTTAAGGTCACATAGCCGCGAAAGTTCCCGCGGACGAGCAAAAATGTTTGACGAGATCGTCACTGCAACCGGCGCTGTGGACGTGGACTATCGCCTAAAGCGATTCTGCTGCGGCTACCCACACAGGGTCGTCGAAGAAGAGTTCTCACTCAAAATGATGCTCGCGAAAAAGTTGCATAGCATTTGGATGAAGGCCGCAGACTGTGTGGTGGTCTCCTGTCCAGCTTGCAATATTCAATTTGAACTGGGGCAGCTTGAACTCAAAAGGAAATATCAAGTGGACTTTGGCGAAGGAGGAATAGGGATACCGACAATCCACATCGTTGAGCTTGTTGCGCTAGCTATCGGAATGAAACCTGAAGAGTTTGGCCTGCGAAGCCATCGAGGCCCAGTCCAAAACATAATCTCAAAGCTGGCGTAAGAAATGTCAACAATAGTACCTATCGGCCCATTTCACCCGGCACTCAAGGAGGCTTCGTTTTTCAAACTTGAGGTTGAGGGCGAAAAAATAGTTGGTGGAGATATCAAGTTTGGATACATGCACCGGGGCATAGAAGACCTAGCCACAAAGAAGACCTACCATAGCGTTATCTTCCTTGCGGAGAGAGTGTGTGGAATTTGCAACACCGTCCACTCTACGTGCTATACTCAAACAGTTGAAGCTCTAATGGCCATGATGCCACCCGACAGAGCCAAGTACATTAGGACAATCATATTCGAAACCGAAAGAATTCAGAGTCACCTGCTTTGGTTCGGAGTGGGAATGCACGAAATAGGCTATGACACAGCCTACATGTACATGTGGAAAGAAAGAGAGCATGCCGTGGAAATACTTGAAGCCGTCTGTGGAAAAAGAGTCAACCTCGGGCTAAACACATTAGGCGGTGTTAGAAGGGACATCACACCTGAATTGAAGAACTTCATATCAACCAAGATGGATACACTTGAAAAAATCGTTCAAAAGGTCGGAAAAATAGTCACTGAAGATAGAATCTTGAAACAAAGAGTGAAGGACGTGGGAGTTCTCAGAAAAGACGATGCAAAGAAACTCTGTGTCGTCGGCCCCACAGCCAGAGGCTCCGGCGTGGACATAGACATAAGAAGAGACGACCCGTACGCTGCCTACTCCAATGTAGAATTTGATGTTCCTGTGGAAGAAAGCGGAGATGTCCTTTCGAGAACCTTGGTGAGACTGAGGGAGCTAGGCCAGTCGATCAGGATAGTCCGCCAAGCTTTGAAAGATCTTCCAAACGGCCCCATAGCTCTAGATCAACTCCCGATCCCCAAGATGGGAGAAGCTTTTGGAAGGGTGGAGGCTCACCGTGGCGAACTCGTGTATTATGTCAGGTCGAACGGCTCAAACCGCCCTGAACGAGTTAAGATCAGGACTCCTTCAGTAGTCAACAATAACGCACTATTGCCGATGATGCTGGGAAATACCATAGCTGACGTCCCAATAATACTTGCAAGCATCGACCCCTGCATGTCCTGCACAGACAGAGTCACGTTAATTGACACCAGAAAGAACTCCAGAAAAGAACTCAAGTTATCAAGTCTTACAAGAATGAAGTCTGCGAGGTGCCAAACCTAGCCCTTGAAAAAAAGCATTTTCATAGAAGCTTTGAAAGGATTCGCAAACCCTGTCACAACGAAGTACCCACGAGAACCATACGTTCCACCAGATGGCTACAAAGGCGCGGCTGAATATGACCCACAGAAATGTGTCGGTTGTGGAGCATGCGCTCAAGAATGCCCACCCGGCGCCATCACGTACACCGATACAGAAGATGTGCGAAAAATCAGGTTGAATTATGGGCTGTGTGCGTTCTGCGGACGCTGCGAAGAAATCTGTCCCTGGGATGCAATTCACTTAACCAAGAAATATGAGTTAGCCGTGTACGATAGAAAGGATGCAGAAACAGGGATTGATGTTCCCTTCTTCAAATGTAATGATTGTGGAAAACCATTCATCCCTTCACCCCAGATGAAAGCTTCCTTGGACAAAGTGAAAGAAATACTTGCGAAATATGGAATCGCCGAAGACGAGTTGACTAGTCTGATATCACTTTGCCCTACATGTGCATTCAGCGTTGATGGAATTCCAAAAAGAAGAATGTTCTTGAGAAGACTTGTGAGGTAACTCAGATGCTGGAAGGTTTCCGCAATTTCATGAGAAAGAAATCACCTTGGGTGATGCATCTTCCCTGTGGAGGATGTAACGGATGTGACATAGAAATTATCGCAGCGCTAACACCAAAGTATGATCTGGAAAGATTCGGCGTTCTCCAAAAAGGAACCCCAAGACATGCCGACGTACTTCTTGTCACTGGTGTGGTGACACAACAGATCAAAGATAGACTCAAGAGAGTCTACGACATGACCCCTGATCCGAAACACGTTGTAGCAGTGGGTTCCTGTGCCATCGACGGAGATATTTTCCATGAAGGCTATGGATTTGCTGGACCCTTGGATCAGATCATACCTGTAAGTGCATACGTTCCAGGATGCCCGCCGAGACCCGAAGCCATCATAGATGGTATGAACAAACTCCTGAAGATCAAAGCCACGAGTTCTTGAACTAAGCCTTCTTCTCCAGCACCTACACTTGGTTTGACAACGAAATTTCCACGGTTCATATCAGTTTCCTCGGCCCCACGTGCAATACGCGATGGAATGATTGCATTCCCAATTAATTCTCTGACATTCTTAGGAGTTAATAGTTCAAAACAGGTTCTTCATTCAGAACCCAGCAACCATCCCCGTGATTTTACCGCTCATAGATATTCCACGACCACAACTTCATCAGCGGCTTCTTCTCCGGAAGTCTCACTTAAGAGAACATGTCGCATTTTGAGTCCTCTCTTTGTTGATCGGTCTAGCCTTCGATAGGTTATCCCAAGTGGTTTGACTTCAACCCCTTATGTCCAACTCGCAGGGTTCTGGACATGAGCTTCTCAGCGTCTGTTTTCCTTAAGCCAAGTTATTCCATGCTCTTTCTCTGCGATTGCCGAAAGAGGAGCTGTTAGAGTATCAATGGCAGGGCGATCAATTGAAATCGAACCCTGTTCTTTTCTCAGCAATGACGAGTGTTCCCGAATTATTTCCACAGTTAACTGTATTTGTCTCTGATCAAACCCTAGCTTATCTAGTACGCGCGCGAAGTCATCTAGATCGGTGAGTTTTTCAGAATTTTTCTCGATAGACCTGATGATGCGTCTGGCGTCGTAGTATCCGATGGAACTTCTTAGCTCTCTGTAGAGGGCCCTTTCAAATAGAATTCCGAGTTTCATCAATCCCATCTTCTTTGAACGTTTTCCTTACGATTTTCTGTTCGACCTTTCCTAGGCCCAGCAGTATTCCGTATATTAGGGCTTCTGGCCTTGGTGGGCATCCGGGAACATAAACGTCGGTTGGAGTAACTTTGTCGACTCCTCCCATAGTTGTGAAGCTATCATGCCATATCCCACCTCCACATGCACAATTGCCAATTGCAACGACCAGTTTAGGATCGGGCGCAGCCTCGTACGCGTTAAGTAAGGTTTTGACAGATTGCCTTGTTACGGGACCTGTTACGAGCAAGATGTCGGCATGCTTGGCAGATGAAACACGCTTTATTCCGAATCTTTCAACGTCAAAGTAGGGAGTCAATGTATCAACGATTTCTATGTCACATCCGTTACATCCTCCGGTATTCACATGGAATACCCATGGGCTTTTTCCTAGCGTTTTTGTCTTCTCAAGTCTGTTACCAGCATCTTTTCTGGGCATGTTATTCATGTCGACTTCCTCTATACACTTCAGCTAACATTTCGCTCCAATCTTTCTTCCTGCAATCTGGGCAGAAGAATATCGTTTCTCTGAACTCGTCTTCATATCCGCCCACTAACTCGGAATAAGCGGAAACAGTGTTTTCCAAAACTCTTTTTGTAGTGAAATAGTTCCCGCATTTCTTACATTTCACGAGGGTAAACTGTAGTAGTTGTTCGAGATCTTCTCTATTTAGCGACGCCAGCTCAAATTCTTCTAACACTCTTATGGCATCTACCGGACATACCTCTTCGCAAGTGCCGCACATTATGCATAGCCCGTAGAATAGTCTTATTGTCCGAGAGTCGTTGTGATCCTCCAGAGTCAGTGCATTCGGAGGGCAGGCTTTAACGCAAGCCCCGCAACCTATGCAGACATCAAAGTTGAGTTCTGGCCTTCCTCTAAGTCCCTCGGGGACGGGTGTTTTGTCCTTGGGGTATTTGAAAGTCACGCGGCCCTTAGTGATTCCAATTTTGAGTAACTGAAGAATATTCTTCATTTTTTATCGCTTCGACAGATCTCGACTTGAGACTATTTTCTCTTGACCGTTTCTTGTGTCGACCACTACCATTCTTTCGGCGCATGAGATGCAAGGATCTATACTCCCAATGATTATTGAAGCGTCGGCTAGAGTGTATCCCTTTAGCATTAGTGGAGTTGCTTGAAGGTTTGCGTAGGTTGGAGCTCTTACACGCCATCTGTACACAGTGTCTTCCTTGCCAGTCACAATGTAATGAATGTCTGTTCCTCTTGGGCCTTCTACAAGTCCTACAGAGGTTACTCCTGGCGGAACGTAATCTATCGAAGCATGTACAGGGCCGTTTGGAAGTGATTCTA
>CAYXJU010000050.1:0-9114 GCA_964464765.1 uncultured Candidatus Bathyarchaeia archaeon
TAGCAACCACCGTTGAGCTCACATATGAACGTTCGTCGTCACCACAGCTGGTGAGCACACACACACACACACACACACACAAAAATATGATGGCTTGCTACGCTCGCCAGAACAAGAAGATCGATGTACGCACGAAGAATGCATCTTATGGTGGCAGGATCTTCTCAGAGGAAACGGCGTCTTAGAATGATGTTTCCATTTGCTCGTACTGTAACCTCACATGTTGCCCACACTGTGAGTCTCGATTCTACCTCAACTCTGATCAGGCCTATGTTGAAAACAGCGATACCTCCTGTGAGCCCCAGGTTTGCCATTTCGTTACCCATGTGATAAACACGAAGGCGACCGGTCCATGTTGAATACTTAAGGTGAAGCCGCTCTCCATTTGGTAGCTCAACCCATGCTTCTGCCATTCCTACCGCCTTGGAAGCCATAAAACATATTCTGGGTATAATCGGTCTTCAAGCCAGTTCCAATATAAGAACGGACTTCTTACCTATATCCCCGATAGCTGGTTAGCGACGACGACCTATTCCCTCAGGAAAGTCACCAGAACGTCGCGCTACTAGTTGTATTCAATATACACAGGAATGGACTGTGTGTGTCATATCTGGTGAGCACACACAGAAATATTCTTTGGTGAGCACACATAGTTTGCTGCTCCGATTTTTTCGTCAAATTCATTAGAGCGTAGGTTAGGCGACGTATCGTTCTATCAGTTGTTTACTGACTCTTTCCATGTATTCCTGACGGGCGTCCTCAGCTGAAATCTCACTGATCGTCCTGTCATCGTTGAGAAAGTCATTTATTGTCTTCACTACATCCGGGTGCATTTTTCGATTACTTATGTCCATGACTTGGTAAAGGATCATTGAATTAAGTGCTGTTGAATATGTGGCGTTGTGACCTTTCTGTATGAGAATTGATTGCAGAAGCCTAACATAATTATCCATGATTGGATGGAGCGCAACAGTTTTCCTCACTATAGTCATACTATATCACAAGTAGGAAAAGCATACTATCATACTATAAACTTTTCGATGACTAGCGCAGCGGGCCATACAATTGGTTTGATTGGTGGTGTGGTGGTGCCCACCGGCTACGTCTCACACAATAGGGTATTCAACACACCTCAGGCAAAATGCAGTAACTTAACTTAAATATTGCTCTTATTCTCTCTCAAATCGGTAGCTAGTTACCCAACGGAAAGTTTCCGATCCTCCGCCCACATAATAAAGAGTAACATTGTGGAATAGGAGTCCTTTCTCAATATTCCATGACACAACATTGTATCGAACGTGTTCAGTAGTAATGGTGCGAATGTGAGCAGTGTAAGTTATTTGGGAGATTATAGGTATTGGACTTTGGCCAGCATGCTGAACTATGTTTGCGATCAGTGGAAGACCGAAGGCTGCAAGCAAACCTATTATGATTAATAATGCTATAATAGTTGTGGCAGAAGATCCCTTCTTTTCATGATTGTATGCTATGGGCCTCTGGTAATGTGGCTTAAGCGTTTGAGGTGGCGTTAGTGTAGCAGGTCTCGCACCAGCATAATCTGTCATCATCTCTTTAGTAACTGTGTACGCTCTCCCACAAGATGTACAGAAATCCCGATAGCCAACATAAGGTACGTTATTAACTCCAAGCCGAGCTGAACAGTAGGGGCAGTATGGCCCGAAACGCTTTGGTTTTTCTTCTAATGCTTGAGCTTCAGCCATGAATTTCTTCGCGAGCTCTATGTCTCCCCGGTCAAGAGCTTTGATGGCACTTCGTAGAAGTTCCTCTCTAGTAGGCAATAATCCTTCACTAGGACTATGGTAGAATTGGAAGTGTAAGCTTTAAGGCTTATGTGACACGCAACAGTTCCCTTGAACTTTACAGTTGATAGAATCTAACCGGTTATTAACGTATTTTCTAGGCGAGCCATATATTATGGTGTGTGTCCATAGCTGGTGAGCATACACTGACAGGTCTCCAAATTACAGGGAGTTGAGAATAACCCTCTACCGCCATACTATCCTGCACAGTATGTCGGTGCAGCATAGAGCTTTCCGGCTTGGATCGTACATCATGCGACTCTTACAGTTGGGGCATTTGTAGAAGCCTTCCCAACCGCAGCCCACCAGATTCGAACAAGAAAAGTCTCCAGACTCAGTATAGCTGAGCTTACTTCCACATTCTGGACATTTGTAGTCGACTGGGTGGTCTCGCATCCAAAGTCTAGCTTTGAGTTTTCCCGCCTGTATTCTTTCGTGGTCTAACCAACCGTCGACTTTCCGAATAATATCCTGGGTTAAGGAGCGGAAGGGATCATTTGGAAAAAGCTTCTGCCAACTCTGTTTGCGTTCTTGATAGTCGTCGGCCAACAATTCTTTGTGCACGAATTCTTCAAAAGTCAATCCGAGGCGTTCCAAGTGTCGCCTTATTTCGCTTAGTTTTTCAGGATCTTCGGATAGAACCTTCTCAACAAAGCCTACCATTTTCTGCGGATCGTGCGAAGCCTCATATTCATCCGACATTCGCTGATATTTCCAGGCTTTACGCCGATGATGATTCCTCTCAAGCTCCATTAGGTATTTCGCTTCGGCAAGCTCCTCTTGATATTTCGCCGCTTCAACTTCACTCTTCAACTTCTCAAGCTCTTCATCTGTGGGAGGTTGCGAAGCCTTTGCTTTGACCTCTGCATCCTCAGCTTTCTTGAGCTTTTGAAATTGGCGGAATAGCGTTGACTTTGGTGTGTTCAGCCTCTCTGCGGCAGACCGTATAGAAGTCAGTCCCCGCTTCCAATCGTCATATAGCTGCTTTATTCTGTCTTTCTCTGGCTCTGAACTTGCGCCATTCTGTCCCATATGTTTCACTTTGTCCTACGATGTCCTGCTATGTTTCATGCGTTCCAGCTGTCCCAGACGCTTTCTGGTTAATTCAAAATATTTTTTTCATGTGTAGAACTAGCCGATTTTCATCAGATTCTAGTGTCTCTCTGTCCCGATTGTGTGAGATGTCCGGTACAGAATTATCGGTACATGCTGCCTTGGCGGGTTCCTGATTCGAAGTTACCCACGATGGTTCGCATAGATTCTCACGAGTCGTATACCAACTTCCTCGAAGAGTTTATTCCATTCATTCAAGCCTGACTCGATACGTGCTCGATTATAGTCCACCCGTTGACAGTCATCCCCTAATACCCATTGTAAACGGTTGGCTAGATCCGCCTCAACTGGCGGGGTTACGTGAATGTAGAAGTGCAACCCCTTGCGACGGCTTCGACTCATCATGATGGAGAGGACTCTGAGTCTGTGCCATTGACAGACTGTAACTGCTAACTGTGTGAAGTCGCCTATCCAATGCTTGTCTACGTGACAATCCTTATCGACTTTTAGAACATTTACGCCGTCCACGCTTTCGACGCCTCCTCTTTGAATAACTTAGCTCCCACCTGCCAAGTGGGTAAGCTCGCCATCTCTTGCCTCGATACAGCATGCTGCGGCCTTCAATCCTGATTTTACTCTCGCTTTTCTTGGCAGGTTCTTCACGTTCGAAGCTAACCCTGATTTTGCGTTTCGGAATCCATTTTTTGATTCGACGATATACCAGCCTCTGAAAATATGGAACGCCTCGCTCGGCCAGTTTTCTGCGGACGTTTCGAATCTTGCCTGGTCGAGCAATTGTGAAATGTAACTCATACTCTTTCACGCCTCTTGATATCTTGTCATACCATGTGCTTGCGACAGTCATACGGTAGGTTCTGACTTTTCTCATCGCAACAACCTAGCGGAGCTAATCGGGTTTTCGTCGAAGTTCACCCAGTTCATCAAATGCAGAATACGTTGTACATCTCGTGAGTTTACGGATCTTCGGCCCTTGTCCAAAGCTGACGCTTGCAGGAGAGCCTGGAATTGTTTCTGTAGGCGAAAACCGTAGGTCCGCTCGGCCTTAGCGATGGTTGCGGTTGAGGGTAGAATTGCTTGCGCATATTTCCGTGGCAGCTTGATCTCTTTATCCTGTTTTGGAATACGCTTTAGTTCGATGTCGTACTCCTTGAGGTAGTCTAGCCCGAGGATGTAGTCGAAGACTTTCTTGACCGTCTCCATTCCGTAACTATAGCTGAAGGGAACTATTCGGGAAAGAAAACCGATTCGACCCCAACTATGACGTTGATCACGTAACTCCTGACCTGTGATGGCTGAGATGAGCCCGCATTTCACATGTCTCTCAGAAGTCCTTCGCATCGCATAAGTTGAAGCAGAAGAAATTCCTTCCTCAATTAGCTGATTCATCATTGTAACGAATGTTTTGACTGTGGATTCTTTTCGTGAAAGCGGCTTCAGAAGGTCTGGGATTATGATGTGTCGTATCTCACCCGCTTCAATCTTGGGCAGGTAGTCCCGCTCGATACCAAAGGCCGTAACATCGGTGAGGTAGGCCACGTTTTTGTTGACGATGAACTTCTTCATCATCTCTGTTTTGCCGGACTCAGGTCTTGCTATGATCAGAAGACTGTTAGGCTTCTCAACATTCTTGAGATACGCCGTGTACAGTGTAAGTGTGATTATGTCTGCTAATGCTTCAAGATCTTTCGAATTCTACACCTCCCACTGGAGGGGGGTTGTTTCTGGCAGAAGTGTCCCATCAGTGATGGGTGATTTCTCCAGGCGAAATGCCCCACCAGAGTCGTTGATATGAAAATAAGAGATGTTGGACTTTCGAACTGCATTCTACTTCACTGGGCTTACGGTTCGCTTGCCGCTGTCGCTGACTGTTACGTCGATCTTCTTCTTGAGCCATTGATCAGTTTCATCGCCAAATGCAGCTATCAATCGGGCAAGGTTGGTGCTTCTCGAAGTCTCAGTCGAGTATGGGACAAACAGGCTCTTTGTTTGGCCTTTGGCGTTTCCAACGACGATTATTAATGCCGTGCCGAAGCGGGTTTCCTGCGGGGGCTTCACGTTTTTGGATGGTGTACCGTCCTGACTGTGTTATTTGCTCAGGGTATTCAGTTATCCTAACTTGAAGTCTCGCCATTTAGTGTTCACCTCCTTTCCTGATTGTTAGACGCAGAGCTTTTTTCTCAGGCTCAGAAAGGTAAGCCATGTTGCCTAGTGCCTCAAGAAGGAGAACCCTTACGGTGTCTGATCTCGTCGGATCTCGTCTCTTGCGTCTGACTTCTTCCAAAAGTTCAAAGAGCGACTGTGGCAGGGAAATCGTTGTCGCTTTGTTCAATTGCCTTCACAGTCTCTAACAGTACCCAACAACCTTATATTCTCATATTGTCGAGAATATCCTATTCTCTGATAATAGCCCTTTCGTGATAATATGGACAGACTGACGTTTGAGGAGTCGAAAACTCTTGCACGTGTGTTTGGCGAGCCGACTACGCAGAAGACAATAGTGCTATGGCTTTTCCGTGAACCCGGCAAGAAGTATGATGTTATAAAGGAGAAAATGAAAAGCATTCCTAAACCTTACAGAGTTCCAGACGCCTCTCTTTATCGACAGGTTGACAAACTCGCAAAATCACATTTTCTAGATATCATCAAGAAGGGATCTATGACGCTGAGAAAACCCGTTGACATCAATGAGTATCAATTATCGTTCCCGAAAGGGATACTGGCCTTGGCGATCTACGCATACGTACTATACCTGAGCCCCGATACTTCAGACACTCTAAAGAAAAAGCTAGAGTTGGCAGGCTTGGCTGAAATGGTGGAGTTGCCCTTTTGGCGACCATTTCTCTTTTTCCTAGAATGGCATCGAGACACAGGCATTGACCTAAGCCGCGCCAAAATAGAACCGTTATACTACAGCTTCACTTTCTTTCTCGCTATGCTGGGTCGGCTGGAAGAAATCACCGAAAAGGATTTTGACACACTCGCTGACATGATGCAACTACTGGGCTTAGGCCCGCAGCAAGGAGGAAGAATTACGCTTGAGGAACTACGCAATCTGAAAAGCAGGTTTCAGCAAACTCATGAGAAAATGCGTGCAATGGTAAGAAGTCCCACAAGCTCTGAGGCCAAGGCTTTGCTTCAGAAGCTGAAATCTATGAAAGAACCTTAGAAGGTGACTTGCTTGAACTGCCTACATCTCTCTGGTTATGGTATAAGGATCAAACTAGGCGATAAGCGGTCAAAATCAGAGCTCGTAATTACCGACGGCAGAGAAGACTCCAGGGAAGGCTCAACATACTCATTCAGACCAAGAAAAATCCCCTACGACTCAATAATCATTGATGGTCACAGCGGCTACATCTCTCTTCAAGCTTTCCACTGGCTATCCAAAAACAAGATTCCAGTATTCATCCTCAACTTCGATGGTAGCTTGATCTCTTCTATTCTGCCACCCATGCCTGTTAAGGCTGATTTGAGGGCCGCACAGCTTGATGCCTCTAGGAAACCTGAGAAGAAGTTCAAGATTGCCTATGAGTTGGTGAAGGCTAAGATTCAGAGAACCCATGATGTCTTGAAGTGGCTTGCAGACAGGTACGACATTGAAGACAAAGTAAGAAGAGTCAAGAAGGAGTCCCTAAGCCTCTCAAAGACTAGAACCCTGAAAGACATCAGAATAGTTGAGGGCAGAGTAGCCCTACGATACTGGCAGGCCATACAGTCAGTCATTCCCGAAACCTTTTATTTTCAAGGTCGAATAACTAAGAAGCACCAGTACAACGCCTCAGACCCAGTCAACCTAGCCCTGAACTATGCTTATGGCGTATTAGAGGGTGAATGCCGCAAGGCAATTAATACGGCGGGTCTAGAACCATCAGTTGGCTTCCTGCATGACTTCGCAGACTACCAGACTAAGCAGTCATTAGTCTATGACTTGCAGGAACCCTTCAGATGGATTGGTGACATAGCCACAATACAGGCTTTTGAATCTGGCCTATTGGATATGAAGGATTTCTATTTCATGGGTGATGATTATCGCTATCACTTTGAGGCGGATGCAAAAAGACGATTTCTGCAGCTTCTGAAAGATAGATTCAATTCTCCTACCCAGTACAAAGGCAAGATGTGGCAGTGGGATACAATCATTCTAAGCAAGACAGAAGAACTGGGACGGTTTCTAATTGGAAAATCACATTCTCTAGACTTCACTGAGCCTAAACCCAGTCTGATGAGAATCGATAACTTGAAGTTCCGTAAGCAGATTCTAGAGTTATCGCAGAAGCAAGCTAGAGAACTAGGAATAGGCAAGAGCACGCTTCACTACTTGCGTGAGAACGCTCGAGATAACCATTCCTTCAAAGTGTATGGCAAGGTTCTACCGAAGCTCATCGGAAACTCAGATCATACGATTGACCATGGATGCGAGAGATAGGAGGCTCTCGTAATGGAAGCACGTGCTGATTCATCAAAGGAAAAGAAGGAAAGAGATATCGAACGCGTCCTGTTATTGCGAAAAATGTATGATGGGGTGACTATTCTGGCAATTGGAAGAGAACTCCAAGACTCCTATTGCCTGCAATTCAACGAATATGGTCATGATAAGAATCACAGATATTATGATGAGAAGACCGCTGCACAATCTGTTTCTAGGGCAATTTCTGATGACGGGAAACTCATAGCCTTTGCCCAGAAGTACCAGGACAAACTCAGACGATACTGGAATTTCTTTGGCAAGTTCTACACCTACTATGCCGACAGAGGAGAGTTGAAGCTTGAAAGTCTATGGCCTTCCTTTGAACAGAAACTCAACAAGGTCTATGCTAAACATAGAGCGGCGGCCTCTGCCGTCTTGAAAGCATACATTGAACTACGGCATGATTATGACACTTCGAGTGCCTGTGACTACAATCAGTTGGAATACCGTGCTAAAGAGTTGGCTGGCAAGGGGTGGAAAAAAGCTCTAGTGGCTCTGGAAATCGAAGGAATCGTAGAAAAGCGCGGCAGTAGCAGAAGGCCCGGAGAGAGAAGCATACCTCTGGAGTTGATACCACTAGTGGAACAAGTACTGTCAGGATGGGCTGTCCCTTCAGCGCTCTTAGAATCTGGAGCCGAAGAAAAAACGACCAAACCAGACGAGCGCGAAAAAACATGGGATCTGTTCATCTGCCATGCTAGCGAAGACAAAGATGAAGTGGCTAGACCTTTGGCTGAAGCTCTTGAAAAGAGGGGGCTGAAAGTCTGGTATGATGAATTCACCTTACTCCTGGGAGATAGTCTGAGGCGAAAGATCGACGAAGGGCTTGTCAAATCTCGATACGGGATAGTTATCATGAGTCCGATTTTCTTCAAGAAAGACTGGACTCAGAAGGAACTGGACGGCCTTTTTGCGCGCGAAAGAAATGGAGCCAAAGTTGTCTTGCCTGTCTGGCACCGAGTTAGGGCCGAAGATGTTGCTCGGTACTCTCCTATGCTTTCTGACAGAGTTGCAGTCTCGACTAAGGATGGTCTAGAGAAAGTAGTAAGTGAGGTTCTGAAAGCGATTGGATACACCGCGCCTCGCGAGGACAAGACTACCGCGACTCAGGTCTTGGGTAACGAAAGTGAATTATATAAAGCGCTCCAGAGGGCCGTGACGAAGGAACCTGTCGCAATAGACATCGACGATGATATGAAGAGGATGTTCTCCGAATATGCCAAGACTTTCACCCCTTCGCACTTCTCTGTTCTGGAATTCCTTGACAATCCACGTCAATATGGTGATCGTCACGGAGTCAAATTCGGGAGCTACATGGCAGGTGGCGTGTCAAGGATATTGGAGGAAGCCATTCCGGAACTGAAGGAGAGACGGGAGTTCTATGACCAGCTCGTCCGAGACCTCTATGGGAAAGGATTGGTCAACATCGACGAGAAGGGAATACATATTCTCATGACAGAAAGTGGAATGTTTGCGTCACGAACAACCGAAAATGGGAGAAAGTTCTTGGAATTCCTCACAAAGCGGAACATGAACGCATCTGCTTAATATTGCCAGTTCAGAACTTGGCCGACATCATCATCAAATGAAGTTTAATAGTCAACGTTTTCGTCTCGTCGTCGGCCCTAGCTGGTGAGCACACACATGAATCGATTCTGCGAGCGTAGCAAGCCATCATATTTTTGTGTGTGTGTGTGCCACAGCTGGTGAGAGCATCTGAAATTGAACCGTTAGAGCAGGTTATTTTCTTGT
>CAYXJU010000051.1:0-9044 GCA_964464765.1 uncultured Candidatus Bathyarchaeia archaeon
CGACATCAGCTGTTCTCATTGAAGATGCGTCGTTGATGCCGTCTCCAAGGAAACCGACCACGTGACCATTGTTTCTCAGGGCACTCATCACACGATCTTTTTGGCCGGGCGTCACTCTCGCAAAAATGTCCGCGTCCTCAACGACCCTTGCTAAAGCATCGTCTCGCAACTGTGAGACTTCAGTTCCCAAGACAATTCTCTTCACTTCAATACCCAGGTCGTCGCATATCCTCTTCGTCACGATCTCGTTGTCTCCAGTCAGGATCTTCAGCTCTATCCCAGATCTTCTTAGCAAAGTCATTGATTCTTTGGCTGTAACTTTTGGCGGGTCAATGAATGCAACAAATCCTGAAAAAACCATGTCATTTTCGTCATTTATCGAGTACACCGGCTTCTCTTTTCTGACTCTCTTGTATGATACTCCTAAGACTCTGAATCCTTGTGAACTCAACTCGTGATACTTTTGCTCAATCTTCCTCCGGACACTGTCAGTCAAGTCGAAACTGTGCCCCGCAAGTTCACAGTAAGAACATACTCTGACAATCTCCTCTGGAGCTCCTTTAGCTATCATCAACCGTCGTCGTTCGAATCCAACAACGACAGACACACGCTTTCTCGTGAAGTCAAAGGGAACCTCATCGATTTTATGGTAGCCTTTGATGTCGATGTCTCTGTGCTGAAGTATGGCTTTGTCAAGGGGGCTCTTTAGTCCTGTTTCGTGGTAACTATTAAGAAAAGAGTACAGAAACACTTTCTCGTCTTCTCTACCTTCCAAGTCCACATGGAGTACGAGCGTTATTTTGTTCTCTGTGAGAGTTCCCGTTTTGTCTGTGCATAAGACATCCATGCTACCAAAATTCTGAATCGATGCGAGACGCTTCACGATCACACCTTTCTTGGACATTGCAATGGCTCCTTTCGAAAGGTTCACTGAAAGAATCATTGGCAACAGTTCAGGAGTCAACCCAACTGCGAGGGCCACTGAGAAAAGAAGAGATTCAAGTACTCCGCGCTTGAAAAGAGCATTCACAAAGAAAACGAACATCACTAAGAGAAATGTAATTTCCATGATAAGGAAACCAAACCGTCTTAGTCCCCTGTCGAACTCTGTTTCAGGAACTCTCGCCACAAGCTTTTTTGCAATCTTGCCGTATTCCGTGGAGTTCCCAGTCCTCGTTACGACAGCACTCGCTGTTCCGCTAACAACAGAAGTCCCCAAGAAAACGCAGTTACTTCGCGCAGTGATCGTTTCATGCTCGGACCTCAGTGAATTAGCTGTCTTCTCCACTGGAAACGATTCTCCAGTTAATGCTGATTGATCCACGAACGTGTCCTTGGCGTTTAGAACGCGGGCATCTGCAGGCACCATATCTCCAGCCGAAAGGAATAGTATGTCACCTGGTACAATTTTGGAAAGCTTCACCTCTTGCTTGGCGCCATCTCTAAGTGCCGTCGCAGTAGTTGTCACCTTTTCCCTGAGTGTTTCGGCAGCTTTCTCAGCCTTGGACTCCTGATAGAAGTTGAGCGTCACACTCATGAATACGATCAAGAATATTATCGTCGCGTTCATGACTTCGCCGACTAAACCCGAAATAACGCCGGCAAACAGAAGTATCATTACCAAGGGACTTCTGAAGTAGAAGAGAAACCTGTGGATTGCGTCTCTTTTCTTTCGTTTTGCAAGTTCATTAGGTCCAAAGATTTCAAGAAGATTCTCAGCCTTTTCAGAACTGAGTCCTGATTGAGACGTGTTCAAACGGAGTAGAAGACGATCAATTGGCAGATCCAGAAGGTCTTCCGTATCTGTGATCGAGAGTGCTTCGGCTGTGTCAGAATGCGTTATTCTCACTTTCCATGCGTCTGGACTCAGTTTCCGCTATTGACATAGTCAGGCATTTAGGTCTTTTACTTGGGGTATCGAATGTGGAAGGAGTTTGGAACTTCAAAAACTGACCCAAGCTTTAATAGTGGACATCTCAACTTTGCTTGAACATGACCAATGTGGAAGAGAAGAAGGAAACAGAAGTCACGGGTATAGCGTACGAATGCTTGAGCTGCGGATCAAAGATAACGGCTGATCAGTTGGCAATGATACCCGAAATAAAGTGTCCTTACTGCGGATATAGAGTCCTCAAGAAAACCCGCCCTCCAGTAGTGAAGCACGTAAAGGCTGTATGAAAAGCCTCTCCCTCAAAGGATTGCTCTTCGCTATTGGAGTCTCATATAAGATTGGAAAGATTATTTTCCGGGGTCTGCAGTCAGATTCTACTAGCATGATTTGCAGAAGTTGCTCTGCAGAAGCATGATAGCAAATGAAGACGAACGTGTTTGTAAAAAACCTTGCAAAACAAATCAAGACTATGAGGGTGCGAGGAGCTGGAGAGATAGCGAGGCAAGCCGTTGAGGCACTCAAAATCACTGCGGTGCGTTCAAACGCGAAAGCCACAGACGATTTGACGATTGAACTTGAAGCTGCAGCCCACACTCTTCTAGGGACGCGTCCAACTGCAGTTTCTCTCCCTAACGGAATCAGATATGTGATGTATAGGGTCCGAGACGCGGCGACGAAAACTACGGACGTCAATATGCTGAGAAAAGTGGTAATCCGATCGTCTAACGAATTTATCGAGAACTCTAGAACAGCTGTGGATAGAATCGGACAGATAGGATCCAAGAGAATAGTAGACGGTGACGTCGTCATGACGCACTGCAACAGCACATCCGCAATAGCCATCCTAAGATCAGCAAAAGATGATGGGAAACGAGTTAGCGCGATAGTGACGGAGTCAAGACCATTCTGGCAGGGGAAGTTGACTGCCAGAACCTTGAACAATCTTGGAATTCCTGTCACGTACATAGTTGATAGTGCCATGCGTTACTTCATGAACAAAGCCGACAAGGTTGTCGTAGGCGCTGATGCAGTGGCCGCGAATGGTGCAGTAATCAACAAAATTGGGACTTCCCTCATGGCCCTTGCAGCTCACGAAGCGAGAACACAGTTCCTGGTCGCAGCCGAGACTTACAAATTCAGTCCCGAGACGATGGTAGGCGAACTTGTTGAAATCGAAGAAAGAAACCCCTCCGAAGTCCTCCCAGAAAAAGAGCGAAGAGGACTGAAGATGATTAAGGTCAGAAACCCATCCTTTGACGTAACCCCTCCTGAATATGTTGATGCAATAGTGACGGAACGTGGGGTAATACCTCCCCAAGCAGCTATACTGATATTACAAGAGTCGTTTGGAAAGATTCCACTTGAGGAACTTATGGAATACCGTACTATACCGGCAATTGAAGAATAGATGACCCCCTGAAGATTACGTTGAGTGTGTGAAGCTCATGTCTCCATTCGGATTTGTTTCAAAAGAAAAATATGATAAATTGCAGAATGAAAAGGATAAACTACGCATGTCTCTGGATGAGGCTCTTGACAACCTAAGAAAATCGAAGATAAGAATCAGAGAAATCTCGACGAGTATCGAGACGATTTCAACAAAGAACATAGAATTGACAAACGCATTTCACAACATTAGTCGAGAGCGAGACCAACTTCAAGCAAAGCTAGCACAATACATCGAGGAAAGACAGCTTCTTCAAAAGATGATACAAGACCTCGATTCTCTGGCAAGGAAAAGAAAGAAGAAAACTGAAGAATCATCATTGGATACTGATTCGTTCGAATCTGACATTCGAAGGCTGCTAAACAAACCCTCCTCGGAACGAACTAACGGGAGTTAAGTGAAACTGAGAAAGACTCTCCCCAATGCTATGACGGATGTCAGTTGCAGCATAGAAAATCGCATACGATTCAAGACAACACATACTCAAGATTTGGAGATCATATATCCAAGAGACACGCATTGGAGATGCCTTCGATGCCACGCCTGCTGCGGCGACACAAAACAGCACATTCGTCACATAAGACTTCTGGAAACAGAAGCTACAGCGATCTCTCATTTCACAGGCTGTCAACAAGAAAGGTTCTGTACTAGTTTAGATGAATCTGGGCCGTACAAGTTTGAGATGCTCAAGCAAAGTTCGGGAGACTGTGTCTTCCTGAAAGGAAGCTCTTGTACTGTATACCCAGAGAGACCGTTAACGTGCAAGTTCTATCCTTTCTATCTGAAGGAAACCTCTGAAGGAAGATACAAGTTCGGCCTTACAAACGAGAATTGTCCAGGACTAGGTCAAGGACCTTCACTAGAAATTGAGTTCTTTGCAGAGCTACTTGAGATGGCATCAAAGAAAATGCAACCTAGCTGAAGGTTAACAATGATTTTAAGTCGAGACCGTTAGTGAATAGCTCTATCCAAACCCAGGATTGATGAAATTGAGTGGCCCGGACAAGTATGAGATCTTGGCTGAATTGGCTCGAAGACGAGGATTCTTCTGGCCCTCCTTTGAGATCTACGGAGGCGTTGGCGGATTCATAGACCTTGGACCTCTAGGAGCATCATTGAAGCGCCGCATCGAAGAAAAGTGGAGGGACTTCTTCGTTAGAAGGCAAGGTCTCCTAGAGATAGTGACACCTGTCATAATGCCGGCCAAAGTTTTTGAGGCCTCAGGTCATATACAGCACTTCAAGGACTCTATGGTCGAATGCGCAAAATGCAAGCGGAAGTACAGAGCCGACCACATTCTTAGTGACGCAACGGGAACGGAAACCGAAGGACTTAGCCTAGACGAACTGGGCAAACTCATCAGAGAAAAGAATGTTCATTGCGTAGAATGTGGCGGAGAACTATCGAGTCCACAGTACTTTGGTACAATGTTCACGACGAACATTGGACCGTACGGCGAAGCTGTTGGATATGCAAGACCTGAAGCAGCGCAAGGCATGTTCGTCGACTTCAGGCGCATGTATGAGATAGCTAGAGAAAGGATACCGCTTGGAATAGCTCAGATAGGTCAAGCACTGAGAAATGAGATATCACCCCGTCAAGGCCCAGTTAGACTGAGAGAATTTACCATAATGGAATTTGAGTTCTTCTTTGATCCAGAGGATCCCAAATGCGACCGATTAGGCGAAGTGGAGAATGAGAGACTTCGTCTGGTTCCACTTGAGTTTCGCGAGAAAGGTGCAGAGGAACCCATAGAACTGACTGTTGCCGAAGCCTTGAACCGTGGATACATAAAACAACCATGGGCAGCCTACTTCATAGCATTGTCCAAACAGTTCGTGCTTGAACTGGGGATACCGCCTGACAAACAAAGATTCCATGAGAAACTGCGGACTGAACGTGCCCACTACTCTGCCCAAACATATGACCATCAAGTTCAACTGGACAGATGGGGATGGGTGGAGCTTGCTGGAAACGCGTATAGAACCGACTTCGACCTCCAAGGACACATAAAAGCTTCCGGTGTGGACCTGACGGCGTTCAAAGCATATGATGGTCCAATAAAGAAAAAACTGAAGGTTGCAATTCCGGACAACGCTACGATCGGACGAGAGTTCAAAGAGCACGCCAGTGACATCGCAAAAAGGATTCTCCAGACTGATGTGAGAATGATTGAGCAGACATTTGCAGAGAAGGGTTTTCTTTCCTTGGATGGATTCAAGATACTGCCAAGACATGTTAGAATTCAAGAGAAGGAAATCAGCGAAGCAGGGAAACGTTATGTTCCACACGTAATCGAACCAAGTTTCGGCGCAGAAAGACTGGTCTATGCCGTCCTTGAGTATGCCTACTCAATCGTTAAAGATAGAGTCGTCTTGAAGATCCCGAGAGACCTCGCACCCGTCCAAGCGATCATTCTACCATTAGTTAGCAAGGATGGGCTTGATGGAAAGGCGCGAGAACTGTATCAGAAACTCTTGAAGAAGAAGATTGATGTTGAGTACGACGAATCAGGATCGATAGGAAGAAGATATGCAAGGGCTGATGAAACAGGTATCCCCATAGCTGTAACCATTGACTACCAGACGATGAAAGATGACACGGTCACGTTAAGAGAGCGAGACACGTGGATCCAGAAACGTTGCAAAATATCTGAAATTACCAACATTCTAGACAGATACCTGTCGAGCGGAGCCACTCTAGAAGCCCTCTAACCAGAAGACACCAGTTTTCAAGGTGTTCTTAGCTACGTTTTTATTTACAACAAGCGTAGGCAATATTGCTGGTCAATCATACATGGCCGTCAGCTCAAACAATTTGGTGTGCTAAAGTGACGTTCCCTCTTGAAGCCGAAGCCACAATCAGGCGTAGAATGCTTAACATCTGTCAGGACCACGCTAGAGCTGTTGTTGATGTCGTAAGAGAACTTACGCTTATGATTGACAACATAGCGGAGGACAAGCCGAGAAAAGCGAAAGAACACTATGAGAACATGCTGAAGCTGCTTGTTTCCGCGAATAAACTTAAGACAAATCTGCTTGAAGAAGTGGCGGCAGTCGGATCTTTGCTAATCAGTCGAGAAGGCTTCTTGAGGCTCATATTCGAACTGCAAAGGATTGCAGACTATGCTGAGGCTGTAGGCTACAGACTTGAAAGCATGATGGAAGGAAAGTGGAAGATAGAAAACAAATTCATGAAAAGCATTTCAGAACTTATGTCAATGATCCTCGACGAAACAACCAAGGTTAGAGAAACAATGATTCAACTTGGGTTCAACCCAGACAGAGCGATTGAGGCAGCAAAATCAGTGGAGGACGTGGAGAACAAGATCGACATTAAACATCGTACCATCGACTTGGAAGTTCTCTCCAGCAAACTGCAGGTTCAAGCAATATTTCTAATCCGAGACGTTCTAGATCGCTTGGAGAACATAGCTGACACAGGCGTCAACGTAATTGACATGATAAGAGTCTTGGCGATTTACTCCTAGAAGGCACAATGATGGAGGACAAACCCAGCGCGGAACTGATTGGAACACGACTCATCGTTTGGAACCCGCGCGATGGCATGAGCTTATACAGACTCGGTTTCTACGGTAAACCAGTCGGAATACCAAAGCCAAAACCTGAACAAGATTTCAACGTACCACTTATGCTCGACATAATGGAAGGACTATACCTGTTCGAAAAGAAAGCCATCAAGATCGTGAACCCTCGGACCAAGAAACCCATCAAGAAAAGAGCACTTCTCGATCTAGCGCATAAGACATACAAAGGGTTCGAGCTCGGTTACATTGTATACAAGGACCTTAGAGACAAGGGATACATAGTCACCCCTGGAATAAAGTTCGGAGCTGATTTCGCTGTCTATGAACATGGACCCGGCATAGATCATGCACCCTTCATCATCTCCGTCAAAACGATGAAAGAAAACATGGGACCATTTGATGTTGTTAGAGCCGGAAGACTTGCCACGACCGTGAGGAAACAATTCATTATAGGCGCGCCGAACAAGCAAACGAAGAAAGTTGATTACCTCGTTTTCAAGTGGTTCAAAGCCTAAGATTCGACGACCTTCTCAGTCTTCAACGGAAAGTGCTATTAGCGTCTTATCCAAATCATCAGGTTCATGGCAAGACTTCCACAACTCGTTGTAGACGGCGACTCCCTTCCAGAAGTATGGGAGAAAAGCATGGCCTCTCTTTTTCAACATGGCATAAGGTCACACAAAGAATCCTATAGACATGATGAAGAGAAGATCGAGGTCATAGAAGCCTCGATGAAGATGATAATTAGAGATCCCCTCCGAGAACCGATGCTACACATGGGCTGCGAAGGCCTCGGCAGCCTAAAAGAATACGTGGACGAGGTACTAGATGGAACGAAGGACTATTATGTGGATCAGGGATTTTGGGACTATACGTACCACAGGCTTCTCAAGAACTATGAACTTGACGACAAACCGGCAGTAGATCAGTTCCAGTACATAATTAACAAACTCAGTTCAGCACCTTTCTCGAATAGAGCTCAAGGAACTACATGGATGCCCTGGAAACATCCAACAGTGAAAGGCCCTCCATGTCTCCAAAGGATCTGGTGCAAGCGACTCGACGATGAACTGGAAATGCACACGAGTTGGAGAAGCCGCGACTCTTACAACGCGGCCTTCATGAACATGTACGCAATCATACAACTTCAGAAACGCTTTGCAGAAAAACTGGGCGTAAAAGTTGGCCAATACGTAGACGACTCAGACAGTTACCACATCTACTTCTACAACATAAAGAGCGTCGAGAAATTCCTTGAAACTGCGAAGACGCTAAGGGAGAAAGGCGGCTCCCCTTACGAGGATAGCTCTTTACTAGTCAAGATGTCGAAATAGAGGATACTTCCCCTTTATGCTGCAAGCCCTAGAAACGAATAGGAACAGTAGCGCGCTCACCATCAATACGAAAATTGGATTCAAAGAATCGGGTATTGGAGTTGCAGGTTCGACTGATACTTGACTCGGCGTAGATGCAGAGTCCAAGTACAAAACTACGTTTGGAGCAGAATTCAACGTATTCCTTACTGGAGTCAGCTGAAGTGCGAGGGCGCCCCCAGCAGGTATCTGAAAAGCGTCTGTACCGAGCCCTAGAATGAACTTTTTCGGGAACTGCATAATGCTGGTGATGTTGCCTCGGGTCATTGGATGGAACACTCCTTCGGACATGTAGCCGATGCCAACATTCAATGATGTTGACTGAATAGTATACCCCAGCCAGAGCGACACCGTCCAAATACTTGCATCCACAGAGACGTTTGATGATACAAAGCCTGTTCTCCAACAGTATGATAAGTAGTCCAAGTCGAGCGGTGTATTGTATTGAGTTGGCTGATTCTCGTCCAAGGGATAATCGGTAAAACCATCAAAAACCCATTTGTGGAGATAGAAAACCTGACTGGAATCAGCTCCGACCCGATTCATAGATAAACCCAGTATGACCACAAAACCAATGACTGCAGCATACCTAGACAAACGCACAACCCAGGCCTCCAACCATTCTTACCAACATGTCACTCGCCATGAAACAGATTCTACAGCAGACTATTACTTTTAAGCACAACGAAATCTACGATTGATCTAGGGAGCATCGGCTTTTCAAGGTCTTGGCGATTTAGCTGAACCAGCTATCTGAGCAGAAGAATTAGTCCCAAACCCAGCATC
>CAYXJU010000052.1:0-8565 GCA_964464765.1 uncultured Candidatus Bathyarchaeia archaeon
CGGAGTTCGACGTCGACTAGAAGAATTAAAGAAGCTAGAGCAAAGCGCAGTTCAACCTTCACCCCAGGGTTAAGGGAGGCAGCGGGACCGAAAAGTGCCTTATGCAGGCCGTCTTGAAAACACCCATAACGCTGCATTGCCTGGTAGATCTTGTTAGTAACCTCTGGATGGCAATCCCTCAACGCATGGTAGGCCAGAAAGTTATCATTCAGCAGCCAATATGTATGGTTGAGCGATGGGTCAGGGATTCCCTGACAAGACCGAGGCTAGGATTAAACTGGGCTAGAAGAAAGTTCTCAAAGCTACGAGTTTGGGATCTCTCGATTCCACAAGACTATCCTGGCGTCCCACTAGTCTCATTGCTGGCTGAATCGCCGCAGATAGTTGCAACGATGCAACCAACAAGACCAGAATTATCCGATTCACGCTGACGAGTATGCGGAAACTGCTTCCAACTCTCACTATTGTGAATCCTATGGCTACTGCTGAATCGAAACAACCTGTGGACCTCGAAAAACTAGCCAATGTAGAAGGTTTCTCTATAACACTGCAATCTACCGCCGTGCATACCTTAGGGATACGAATATTAAGACCAAGATCTCGGTCTTTTCAACAGGCAAAATGATAATCATTGGATCAAAGAGCGTTCGGACCGCAAAGCACAACCTGTGCTATGCATCGAGAAGACTGACGGAACTTGGACTGCGTACTCCATCAAGAATTACTATGGAGTTTCAGAACATAGCAGGAATCTAAACTACCGCATGCTTCAGCCTGCGGTAGTTTCAGCTCATGTAGTGGGTTAGTGTCTTCTGTTTTAATTCTTTGTATGTCTGGTGGTCCAGCGCTTTCCAGTGCTTGCGCTGGGCGTGTTCGATGTACCAGTTTATGGCTTCGTTTGTGGTTGAGCCTACGCTGCGGTAAAAGTATCCGCTGCTCCAGAATGCGTCTCCCCAAAGCTTTGTCTCTATCGCATACCTCAGCTCTCGTCTTAGTTTTCGGGCACAAGCTCCTTTCATTCTTTGAGCCAGTTGGGCTACGCTATGGTTTTTGCAGGCGTCCACGAATAGGCGGCAGTGTTCAGGCCCAAATTCTACTGCACGCAACACCACGCCAAGCTCCTCAGCTGTCTTCTTCTTGGAGCTTTGTATGCAGGCCTCCTTCACCTTCTCATCCCTGAACACATCCCGCCTGTACTTTGGCGTAAACTGTAGACGCAGGTTCGCCTCTCCAACACTATGTGGTCCCCTGACCAGTTCAAATCCCAAAATCCATTAACCTCCTAGAGTACCTACGGTACCCCTGTCGTTTCGCTCAGCGAGCGCTTTGCCGCCTCGCTGAGCCTTTTCTATTTCAACCCCTCAGGTTAGAAAAAGGCTCGCATCCTCGGACTAAACTCAGGGGTTCACTCAAAAACTAAAGTCCAGATATCCCTTTTACTTGAATAGATATCTTTTTCCACAGTACACCACGCCCAAAACACAGGCCCAGAGCGATCTTGATGCCGAATATGGCTCCAAGAAAGAGGTCATATGTCTCTTCCGTACAGAGGTTGAATTTCACTTGTGCTAGGTTCAAGAGCCTGTGGATCCAGCTTGCTTAGGGCAACAAAGGATCTGTTTATGGACGGAGTCTCGCCTATCAGTGTCTGTCTTATGTTTGAATGTATGTGAGCATGATAGTGTGTCTTGAACACCCATCGCTCTAGCATCTGAGTTAATCCGTGGTAACCCATGTTGCGGTAGAAGGAGTCACAAGGATCATGCGTACACAATATGGTCTTCTTAGGTTCTGGAATTTTGAGGATTCTTATTTTTTTCTCAATCCACTTCTCTATCTTCTTTTTCCTCTGAAGAAACTCCTCAGATTTAATTGGATGTATATTATCTGGGATGTGAAGTCCGGTTAGAAATAGTGGTTCACTGGGTGAACCTAGCTGAATTAGCTGCAGATCGTTGGGCACGTAGACAAACTTGTTTGCCAAATTCAGTTTTCTCGAAGGAAGAAATTTTCGTTTGACTCTAAGTACAAACTGTTCGTGCGAGCCCATGTAGTAGATTGTATGGACCTTCAGCCTTGCTATGAAGTCCTCCCAAATTGAAATATCCTTATCAAGGTTCCGTAGCATCTCAGCTCGAGACATCTGTCCAGCGGATGGATTCCAGAATGAATTGGCAAAATGTATCACATCTCCAAGCAACACTATCAGCCGTTCGGTTCTCAGATTGAGATAGTTAGCAAATGCATTCGACTGGCTCATAGACTCTATATGCAAATCGCCTATGGGAAAAATCTGAAAAACTATGCGTGGTATAGCCCATCCCTTATGCGTTAGAACACTGAAAGAGAAAAAGCCTTCTGTCAAAGCACAAGGTCAAGCAACTCTCAGAAAGCATACAAAAATTCTACAACGACCCCTGTTTTGAGGTTTCAGTGGAGAATGAGGGCGATCTTGATGAAGTCCTGAAAGCGCTTGAAGAGGCGTATCATCAACAGAACCGATGAGTAGACACTCTATCCTCATACCTCTAGTCTGAATCTCGATCCCACAGCCTATGCAAGATCGCTTTTCTATAGCACCCTTAACCTTGGGATGAGGGCCCTTCTTCATTAAGTCCTTCCAGTTTTCCATTCGTGTATAGGTAGGTGGCTGGAATCCCCGTTTGGAAGCGGTGTGCAGGTCCTCTCTCCATCAAGGCATCCATCTCTTCTGAAGACCATTCTCTCTCAACTGTTATCTCGTATGCGTATCCTTCTCTAAGCGGCCTTAGAGGCTTTGCCTCTACTTCAACGGTTTCTCCAGGGTTTATCAGATTGAGGCCTAAGACGCTCCATTTGCATGGAAGTCTTTCCTGATCTTCCCTCAAAACAAGAACCCCGAGTCTCCTCTCCCTGGGCTCAGGATATATTTCAGTCACTGCGACACGGCTTACTCTGGCGGGCATTTCAAAAGCATTTACAGCCTTCGCCACTATCAAGTTGTGTTTAAGCTCTGCAGATTCAACTTTGAATCCGCCTCTACGAATAACCTTTCTGGGTCTTCTCTTGGTCACTTCGGCAAAGCCGTAACCCCAATGTAAGCCTTCTCCAAAGGATCTCCCGTCACTCAATCTCAGGCCCCACCCAACATTCAATGTCCGGATCTTTTGCCTGTCAAAATCAGATCTGAGGTGACTAATTCTTAAATCTGATACTTATCCAATCATATTGAGAGCTCTTGCGCCAGCTTTCTTGCCTAAGAGGATCGGAGTCAGCTGCGATTTTCAAAATCGCCAGAGAAGGTGCCACATAGATGCTTCGTTGCCCTAGGTGTGGCGCACAGGTGGCTCCTAGCACATACTTCTGTCTTTTATGTGGAACCAGACTGCAGAGCTCAAGACAGAGTTTTCACAGGTCTTCGGCGAAGGAAAAAGGTAGCTCCCTAGAAGATTCTGTTGCAGGCTACTTTGAGCAGTTAGGGTTTGATGTTCAGACGAGAGTAAGAATGAGAGACCGCTTCGATGTGCCTCATGAGATAGATGTATTGGCTTCAAAGAAGGAACCTTATGGAACCATTCAGGTAGCTGTTGAATGTAAACATGTGAGGATTCCAATAGACATCAGAGAGGTCAGGAACTTTCATGACAAATTGACGGCGCTTGGCATTACAAAAGGAGTCTTCGTATCTACAGGCGGTTTTACGACTGATGCGAAAACTCATGCTCAAGCCTTAGGAATAGATCTTTGGGAAGAAACAGCTGTATCAGGCAAAGTAGCAAAGGAGGAAATTTCTACTGAGAAGGATGTAATCCATGACGCCCTGCCTATTCATCCGGCCGCAATCAGCGACTTAAGCCCTGTGCACATACTGAACCATCGCATATTTTCTGCAAACATCCAGCTTTTGTATAGACCATACTACTTTGTAGACTATCATTGCTTCACTGAACATACTGCTGGGGGCAACTCGATAATCCTTGAGAGCAAGGGAACCGTAGTTATAGATGGTATTACAGGAGAAATAGTTGGTTCGAAGGTACATGAAGGCATTGAGCCTGATATAACTTCGGCATATCAAGCTTCGGCGTATCATTATCACAGATGCATAGGGGTTCAACCACAAACGGTAACAAGTCCCAGCATTACGGGGGATATTCCTTGGTCAGTGGTTAGGCCCAAGGTAGATTCAGCCCGTCTCAGAGAGCTAGCGAAGATTGAGCTCGTCAAAAGCCTGACGCTTGAATATTTCTCTCGTGGAAGGCCAAGCCGTCTAAAACATCTCAAGCCTAAAAAGAGAGATGTTGAGATCTTGGGTGTGCAACCAGTCAAGATTCCATTATACTTAGGAACATACCATTTCAAGAACTACACCTATAGTAGAATGTCCTTAGCGGCGCTTCCCGAGATCGCTCTTGTTCTTGATGAAACAGCATCATGCTTGCAGTGTGACAGGGTACCTGTCTCAGTCTGTGAAGACTGCGGCGGCATCGCCTGTGAGCCCCATGGTAAGAAATGTTGGGTATGTGGAAAGAGTCTCTGTGATGTATGCGCAACCTCCAAAGGAATCATCTCAAGAAGATTTTACTGTGCTGGGCATAGGCAGGTTTAAGGCATCTAATCCTGAAGCATATCTGCTTTAGTCGATAGGTTTGCTATCGAGTATTTGAAAATTGAGAAGAAGCAAGAGGATTGTCTTGATTTGGCGATAAAAGTCATCGGTCAAATTGGGGAAGCATCTGCACTAGGAGCTAACTTGGAGACATTGAAATCGGTCTCTGTGGCCTTTGAAGAAATATGGGACATATTGGTTTCACACAATCTTCAATTCCTTGCGTTGCGACTCATAAGCCGGCTAGAGAAGATTCTCGAAACTTGTCGAAGAGCAGAAGAAGGTACGGAACCATTTGACTTAGGGGTCGAGCAAATATCTGAGTTACGTAACAGATTGGATATGATGGCGGAGCATAAACCCAAATGGAAGAGAGCCTTAGAGAGGTTAAGAACAACAGTTCTTTGACATGCACTTTACCTAGCTTCTACGTAACATCCACGTGGAAGTCGAAACTAGGATCTTATCTATATCCCCCCACAGCTGGTGAGCACCACCACCTATTTACTGCTTGCTACGCTCGCCCAGAGAAGGAAAACTCTGATAAGAAAAGTTCACCAGATTCTAAGGCAGATGGTACTTGTCAAAGATTTCACGCAGAAAGTTCATATATGCAGGTGCTGGCGCCGCCGCTGCAGCAATAGCTGGGGGCGTTTATCATGTCAGTATGAAAGTAACGCCAACTGTAACACCTACAGCCTCACCCACTCCTCAGATACCTGCCCCTACAACACCATCACCTACGCTCACTTCACCACCATCAACCGCTGAGAAACCCAAGTTAAGAGAAGGTCGTCCTCTCCTTGGGAATTATGATCACTGGCACTACGAGATCAAATCTTACGAGATAGCATCATTAGCCAAGTGGAATATACTGACACAGAATTTCGAGACAGCCTACTACGCATCTGGAGCCCTAAAAGAGATCAGGAAACTCAATCCTGACATCAAGATTCTCGTTTGGATTTCGCTCGGTTTCTGGAAACCGCCTAAAGGTTGGGGAGGGGTTCTGGAGGAGAGATTTCTAGGCGCTAGTACTGAAGATTGGTGGATTCACTCAAAAAGGACATTATGCTAAGACTCTGTTGAGCATGTTTAGTGAACAACGGGCCCACAGCAGTAGATCTGGGCTCGTCAAGCCCGTCATCAACACAGGGTGGTTCATAGCGAATAGGCTTGAGTCTAAACCTATGAAAGAGAAAGCAAGCTGCTATACTGACCTCACTTGTTGTGCACAGGTCGTTTCACCATCGAAGCATGTAGCTTATGATCTGTAAAGCGTTTGTCCCCATCATAAAGAGGGTCTTGACTACATCGTTTATGGTGGGTTCGTGTAGTACCTTGAAGGCGGAGAATTTGGTCACGTAGGGGTCTTTCTTGCTGAGGTTTGAGTGGACATCCTCGATTATGCTGTTATATGTTGTTATGAGGAAGTTCGCTTGTTCTGCTGTGAATGAGGGGGCGATGCCAGTAGGATCAGAGCTTTTCCCCATTGCCTTTGTCGTGTTTAGATAGCTATTTCTAGTAGGCTGTTCAATACCGAATTTATATGTTCAATATCATTGAACGAATAATTTGCTCAGCCATTCGATTGCATATGGAGGAACCTACACCTCGCAAACTGAAGATCACACAACAATGAGCCGTTTAGTCCATACAATAACAAGGGACCGTTTCCCGTCGAAACTGTGACTGCAATCGCTTGCTCTAGTCTCACTCACACATTTGCAGAGAGTATAGCAAGAACCCCTGCAAACAGTGCGCTAATTCTCTTGGCAACCTCGACTGGTCTGGAGTCTTCCAACCACTTGAAGAGACAGAGTAATGCAAAAAGGTATTTACCACCAAGAATACGGAGAGGATTGATCACGCTTGTATAAGTCCGGCTTCATTGTGGCATTTGATGTTTTTCCGACGGATGAAAAAGACAGCATCATAGAGAAAGTTTCCAGACTCCTCAAGGCTGACCCGACGGTTTCCGAAAAAGAGACATGTACTGCAGGCAGACCCATCGAACGGCTGTGGAGGACAGAGATGCATCTTTTCTTAGGCAGACTGAGAGATGAATTCGGTCAGACCCAATACGATTACCAGACGCTTGATGCTCTCGTGAGTAAGGTTTGGTGGGCTATCTATGAGCTTGAGAATCCGCCGATGTTAGTACTTGAGATCATAGCATCTCTGAAAGAGGAAATGTTGCATGCTGAAGATTTGTGTCCTAAACTAAGTGTCGTTGTCAACACCCTTCGTTCGATACTTAAGCAGCAAAACGGTCTTGCATCCAGACTGAAGATGATGCAGCCCGCAGTAGTATGTCTCAGTGCGTTGCCAGATAGAGACTTGATTGCACGAACATATCAAACACACTCAGAGATTAGTAAGTTAAGAAGTCAATTGTTGAATATCGCTGATGTTACCAAGAGATGGCTTGAGATAGGTCGTGAATTCAGAGAGATCAAGCTTGTGAAAGAGTCCTTGATTGGCGACCATCTACTGTCAGTAGCTTTGATCTTTAGGAATATGATTGTGTTGCGTGGATGCATCGATGATTTTGTTGATGGACTACAAGCATTGTGCAGTATTCAAATTCACGAATCTAACTCCGAACCTTCTTTAGTAGACAGAGGACTCTTGCCATATCCTCGCCATCTGCTAAGAATAGATTTCGTCAACGGTGTTGATGAGGCAAGCCGTCTCATATACACCATCAGCGTAAAGATCTGGCTCAAATATTTACTAGAATACGCCTTCAGAAAGATCTTAGAACTTGAGAATGAAGCAGATAAACTACGTAGCGCAATGATGAAATCAAGAGGTGACGCTCAGACCAAGAGAGCTCTAGATACCGCCTACCAGATACATGATAAGGCAATAGACATCATAAAAGTGAGCCAGAGCCTTAGAACCCTTCAAAGCCTCTTACATGAAGACCTAGAATCTATGCTTAAGGGCAAAGCCTTAGAATTTCCCTGGGCTAGCGAATTTCCTGTACCACCAGGGTATTCTTGGTCCTATGACAGCTACCTCGGATGGGTTGGAGGCAGCGGCTCTGTAACCGAAAGCCTCACACGAGAAATCATCAAGGCGCTCACTAAAGCATTTGAATCCATTAGACGTCTCGAATTCCAGTCAAGGAATCTTTCAAGTCTTGTCGGAAGTATTACAGATCTATCTCTTAGCAGCAATGTAAAGAAACTGAGCAGTCGCCTCGTTTGGCTGACATTGATACTTGTGATACTCACAGCAATACTAATTCTCACAAGCGAACAAATAATCAAGTTGTTCAGCCACACAGCAGGCTTGGCGTAATCAAGAAAGTTGAGTTTAGTAACATTCTCAAACAAGTAATAGGTAACATGGCAAAAACTTCACAACTATGAGTCGTGGTTGTAGTCGGAAGGTCTGGTGAACCATCAACTTCAACATCCACCAAGAACGACTGATTAAAGAAATTTCACGACTTTGAAATTATCAGGACTCCGCAATTAGTAGGAGGGGGTTAAACTCGATCTTGTTGAATTTCTTTCAGCCTCTTCTCTATTGTTTTGCAAGGATCTCTTCACATGTCTACTCCAAGATGAACTAATTACTGTCTCGACTATTATGGCTGTTACGACACGCCCTAGTCAACATGCCACAGCGACAGTTCAGAATATGGTGGTATGACGCAACCTTCAAGTGAACAAGAAAAAGAGAAGAGCTACACCACACGCCTCGAAGAGGCTGCTACAGATGAAGTTGTGTGAATGAGTCATCAACAGATCAAGTTTTACCCCTCCACGTGTAGGTGACAACCAAAAACCAACCCCTAGGAAGCTCAAAAGCCCACCTCAACACCCATTTCACAACAGCCGAAAGTTCAAACACAAAAAGCAAACCTCTAATAGTGGAAAAAAGATCAACACCAAATCACAACCAATAGCCAGAAAAAACGCCAAACCACAGCCACAAGAGACAATGAGTTTGGTGGGCCGGGA
>CAYXJU010000053.1:0-8470 GCA_964464765.1 uncultured Candidatus Bathyarchaeia archaeon
CCTCCAAGAGGCGAAGCAGTTAGCCGAGTGGAAGCGCCACGAGGCGAGGACATCCATTACGTAAGATCAAATGGAACGGACAAGCCAGATAGATATAAGGTTCGAGCACCTACCCTAGGAAACCTTTCAGCACTTGTTGAAATGCTGACTTCGAAAGAAGATTACACAGTTCGAATAGCAGATATACCAGTTATCCTCGCCGGTATAGACCCATGCATGTGCTGCATGGATAGATCCGTAAGATTCGTTGATCCTTCAAAAGACAAGCAATGGGTCTGGAACTGGGAGCAACTCAAGAATTATTCGACTAGGATGTGAAACTGAATGTCAATGACACCGGAAGTCTACAGGCACCTGTTCAAGAAGAGAGCAACCATTCTTTACCCTTTCAAGGAACGCGAACTCGTTCCAGTTCCAAAAGGGCTCAGAGGCAAACTAGCTTTCAACCTTGAAAAGTGCATTGGATGTGGCATGTGCTCCCGTGTATGCCCATCAGAAACAATTGAGATGATCGAGGACGAAGAGGGCAAGAGACCAAAGCGACCTATCTTCTACCTTGATCGATGCACATTCTGCGCTCAATGCGAAGATATCTGCCCAACTCACGCCATAGAGATGACCAACAACTTCGAGTTCGCAGGCTTCGATAGAAAACAAACCTTACTCAAATAGTAACTGCAGGATTCGCACCGGTTCCTGACTATGAAGCATGCGAAATATATGGAGCCACTCTACTTTTCTTTCTGGACGAAATCTGCAAGACCAAAGACAAGCCATCCTTAACGTCTGCAAGCGGTTTCACTTCTATTACTTTCTTCTCTACAGCGCTTTTGACAACATTCTCGCCTTTTTCGGTGCGGACTAGAAGGGTACACCACCCATCTGGGGCCCCATTCGCTCCTATCGAGACATCCGCTAGTTCTGACGTGAAATCGTTGCACTTGCTGCATGCGGCAAGCAAATACGGTTCTATCTCTTTAGTCGAATTATCAATAACCATTTCACTACCTTTGTAGACTCTGTAGCGATCATCCTTGGCATCCAACTTCATCTTCGTTATAGTCTCAAGATCAAGCCCCTTCTGCGTCTTCAAATAGTCAAGAACAAGTTTGTTGTATCGGTAGCTATTGTTGCAGAACAATCCGATTGCGAAATCTACACATTCACCGTACTTGCGAGGTCCCTGTGGAGATGTGAGGATTCTTCTAACCGCTTGAATCTGGCAAGGTAACCCAACGAACGCTAGTCTTGAGTCGGGGTATCCAAGCCATGCCTCAGCCACGGCTGTCAGGGATCCGCTTGTAGTGACCTTGGTTCCAGCTGAATTCACTATTTGCTCACGGCTCTTCATTATGGTGGGCTTTGGTTTCCACTGGCTATCTGAACTTCTTGTTGCTCCAACAACATAGTCCACAAGACCCGCCTCAACAGCGTGAACCAACAATGATGTAGCGATTCCGCCGTCTTGGGCAACTCTCAGAATCTTCGGATCAGTAGATCGAGCGATATAGGAAGCTCGAACTATTCCAATGTCTCTCTCATCTGTGGATCTAGGCCGTCCGAAGATCCTCGTTTCTATGGCATCTATGGGCAACTCAACGCGTGGACACGAGTAATAGCACATTTGGCAAAGTACGCATATGCCTTTGATGGTTGGTTTTTCTTCATCTGTTGGAACGAGAACATTGACAGGACAGGCAGCCATGCAAGCCCCACAGAACATGCAAAGTTCAGGTTGAACAATCTCTTTCACTAGGGTTCCGAAGATTTTAAGTGGTTTGGACATGTTTCGCACACACCTATACTTTCAGTCAATAGCCAGCCTAATTGCCCGATGTAGTTTCGTGAGCAGGCTAAATCCTTTGCGATACACTCCCGAGTCTTGGTTACGCATTACCTGAAGTGTGGGATGACGTCTTTTGATATCATGTATATGGCATCAGCTTTGTTCGGGCCTATCGGTGAACCGACAACCACCTGAGTCACACCAATCTGCAGTATCTCATCTATCTTGGAAACGATGTCGCTCGGTCTCCCACATATTGAGAAAGAGTCCAACATCTGATCTGTCACAGCGTTGAACGCGTCCCCGAACTTACCCTTCTCCAGCGAATTTAGAATTGAAGATGCGCTCTCAGGGGAGATCTCATGTCTTTTCAGAACCTCGACTGGGCTTCCTGCCACTATGAAAGCAACAACTTCCTTTGCCTTTTCTCTCGCTTTGTCCCTTTCATAGTCAACTGACACACTCGCGTATGCGACTATGTCGATCTTAGAGACGTCTCTTCCACTTGTCTGAGCACCTTTCCGTATTTGTTCAACGGCGAACTTGAAGTCTCGTGGATGTGCCGCATTTATCAAAACGCCGTCGGCTATTGTTCCAGCAAGCTCAAGAAGTCTGGGGCCCTGAGCACCCATGTAGATCGGAGGCGATCTTCTGGGTTTGTAGTTCAGCCTCGCTCCTTTCATGGAGAAGACTTTTCCCTCGAACTGCACGGTTTCTCCCTGCCAGAGGCGCTTCATGATGTCAATACACTCCTTGATTGCCGTAAGCGGTCTGTCAGACGTAATTCCCAGAGATCTCAAGGTAGTCACGTCGCCCGGGCCTAATCCCATGATCGCCCGGTTTCCGGATAGTTCATCTAGTGTTGCCAGCGCAGAGGCGGTCCATGCAGGATTTATGTGAAAAGGATTTGTTACACCAGTTCCAATTGTTATTGCCTTTGTACTCAGCGCGATGGCAGCCAGAAGCATGTAGACGTTTCTGTTGTTGTAGTGGTCCGTGACCCATACGTTGTCAAAACCTCCATCTTCCGCAGCCTTCACCCATTTGAGTATCTTTTGAATTGCTTTTTCCGGAACGAATTCTATTCCAAACTTTGGTTTCGTAGTTCTCTCTGGAAGACGCGCTCCTTTCTCCATAAGAAGTGATTTTGATATCTCATATGCAACGACATGATCAAAAACGCCCTTCGTCAGATCGATGGCACGCCTAAAAAGCTCAGCCTCAATCTTGTTCTTTGACGAACCTATGGCTAGAGCACCTATGCCCAAGACTCCTGGCACAAACTCGGCGCCGTTATCCGTTGGTTTTAGGCCCTCTATCCCTGTGGGTGGAACTGCGTTTATGTCTCCAACCACCCTACATTTTGAACCGTGTCTCTTCAAAGTGTCCAACGACAGAAGCTGTGCGCCGGCAGCTCCTGCCGCGATGATAATCTCTGAATCTTGAATTGCCTTCCCTATTTCTTCCTGTGTCTGACCTTTGACACCTTGGACAAACGTGGTCCCTAGTTCCTGGTTCATTTTTTCAGCTAGAACCCTTGCTCTTTCGAGAGTTCTTGATGTCGCCATCACTGAAATGCCCTCAGAAGCGAGGAGATGAACCGCTATCTTTCCTACAGGTCCAGTAGCTGCAAGAACAGTGGCCTTCACACCTTTCAGGTTGCGAGAGAACCTGCGATAGAGAGAAAGACACCTTGAGACCACAGCAGACCCTGTGGTCGATGCTCCTCTTGGGTCAACTATAACCCCCAGCTCAAAGGGTTTGAACATCGCCTTCTTGACTTCAAGCAGTATCTTGTCCGCTTTTTCTACGTCGTATCCTCCAATGAAGATCTTGGTTTTTTTGGCGCCTTCGGGTCCACGTGGGAACATGGCGTCTTGGATTATCTTTCTTGTGTCGTTCGGTTCGACGTTACTGTAGTAAAGTATCTGCGCATCAGGATACAAGTCGGAGGCAGTGAGTAAGTCAAAAGGACTTGCATGTTTGTCCGTATCCAAAAAGATGAGAACATTCTTCATGGAACTCGCCATCATAATCATCTTGAAGGCTTGTTTCATTATCGTACTTCAAGAAACCTTCCTATAGGTTTGCTCTGTTTCCCATTTCGACATATCGGGAAACCAATTCGGGTTATTGGCATGCCCATAGGTCGATCCATCTTTCTAAGTTAGGTTGCTGGATTAAGCCGTTTTCCAATATCGAGTCTAAGTTTCCTCGCTCTATTTAGGAGACTTACAGGATCGCCGCAAGCCTTGGTTCTTCCTTTTCTTATCGCGTCAATAACTTCGTCAACAGACCGAGATTCTGATTCGATCACTGTGTACCCATTTCCAATTGTCTCGGGAATATGCGAATCACTACCCCCAGTCACAGGCAAGTTAGTGCTGTTCGCGAATCTTTCTGCAAACCACTTCGACAAAGCAAAAACTGGCGCAGACGCATTCACGGTCTCCACAGCATCCACTCTTGCTAGAAGTCTCTGCGGTCTCAGACTCGACCTGATGAAGTCATAAGGATGCGGCAAAACTGCTATTCCATTCTGAACATGGACCATTTCCACTGTCTCGTCAGCTGACATCCCTCTTTTCACCGGTACTCCGATGTTAAGAGCGAGCAGATGACCGTGTTTTGTGCTGATTTCGATTCCAGGAATAACGATAATTCTTTCGGCATGAATCTTTGAGAGTATATTGTGGTCTGTCACTGCAACCCCGTCCAGACCGCGGTTCTCAACAATTCGAGATAGATCCTGAGGCATCGTATGACCGTCGGCGGAGTACACCGTGTGCACATGAAGGTCCAGTTTAAGAAGCATGCCTCGCATCTCCCACTTTGACTTGTCGATTTGACTTCAATTTTACATGGAAGTTGAAATAACGGCCGATTAGTTGGATTGACGGCTTGTTCTCTGTATATTTCCTGCGCTGACCTTGTGGAACAGTGGCTCGGGTTTGCCGATCTTGTGTCCTGCGTGGACAAGATGTACGCCGATCTCATCCCACATTGTTTCTCTTTCCAATCCCAACTGGTTCAATGTCTTCTCTGACGTGTGTGGAATGAAGGGTTCAAGTAGAACCGCCAGAGCATAGACCAGTTGAACCGCAACGTAGATAGTTGTAGCCGCCTTCTTCGCGTTGGTCTTGATGAGGTGCCACGGTTCACGTGAACTCATGTATTGATTGCCGTTTCTTGCGATCTCAACTATTGAACCCAAGGCTTCTCTGAGACAAAAACTTTCGAGAAGCCCTCCGATGCGTGTTGGAGCGCTCTTAATCTCATCCATCAGACGATTATCAGTCTCATCAAAACTGTCAGGGGTCGGAACACTACCGCCATACCTCGTAGATATGAATGTCAAGGTACGATTGATGAAGTTACCAATTGCGTCGTTGAGACCAGAGTTGATGAGACTTTCAAACTCTTGCCAAGTGAAGTTTGCATCTTTCGATTCAGGTCTCATCGCCATCAATACGAACCTCCAGTAGTCTGGGTCCGCGATCTCCAACGCCTCATCTACCCACACGCCGACCCTTCTACTCTTAGAGAACTTCTGAGATTCATAGAGAATGAACTCCGTAGAAGAAACCTGCCAGGGAAGGACGTAATGGTCACCCGTCGCCATAAGTAGAGCTGGAAATATTATTGTGTGGAAGGGTATGTTGTCCTTCCCGATGAAGTGCACGTTTCTCGTGGATTCATCTAACCAGAACTTCTTCCATTCATCGGGCTTTCCACTCTTCTCAGCCCATTCCACAACTGCAGACACGTACCCAAGAACAGCTTCGAACCAAACATAAACTGTTTTGTCTTCGGCTCCCGGGAATGGAGCAGGTATCCCCCACTTGTTGTCACGTGTGAGAGCTCTGGGTTTCAACCCCTCCTCAAGCCATCTCATGGAGAAGTTTCGAGCATTACTAGGGAACTGTGTGCTCGTCTCCAAGTAGCGTTTTAGCTGAGTCTCAAGTTTCGGAAGATCAAAGAACCAATGCTTCGAAGACTTCGTCTCGGGTTCAGTTCCACAGATAACACAATGTGGGCTCTTTAATTCAAGCGCTTCGAGTACTCTGCCACAGCTCTCGCATTGGTCTCCCCTTGCGCCTTCATATCCGCAATGTGGGCATTGCCCTTCAACAAATCTGTCTGGGAGAAAACGGTTGCACTTTCTGCAATAGGGAAGATCTGCCGTCTGCTCAAAGACGTATCCATTTTCGTAGATCTTCCTGCAAATATCTTGCGTGACTCTGATGTGAACTGGATTATGTGTTCTTGTGTAGTTGGTCAATTTGATGTCGTACTTTTTCAGCAGTTCGCAAATCGTCTTATGATATTTGTCAGTCAACTGTTTTGGATCGACGCCAGTTCTTATGGCTTCAACCTCTATGGGGGTACCGTGCTCATCTGAACCGCTCACGGAAACAAATTCGTCGCCTTTGAGTTTCAAGTATCTTGAGAAAACGTCAGCGGAAAGAAGTTGGATAAACGTTCCAAGATGGGGGACAGTGTTCACGTAGGGCCACGCGGAGCATACGATCCATTTCCTTTTCGACTGCAAATATGAATCAACTTTGAGGGTTTAGTGATGCTGATAGATTGGTGGCACATTCAAAAGAGTTTTGCAAGAATGCTTTTAACCAAGCATTGAGAGGTCATAGGCGAAAGTTGGAATCGATTGGATGAGTGAAGAGTATCTTCGTCTGCTAGATCAGGCAATGGAGAAGGTGCCGAGGAGAGTTTCGTCGGGTGAGAGATTTGAGATTCCGACAGCTCAGATGCACACCACAGGCGGACGAACGACCATATACAATTTTGGCGAGATCTGCAGTCGTCTCAATAGAGATGGACACCATGTGGTAAAGTTCCTCTCAAAAGAGATGGCTACGGCAGGAACCATAAGTGGAGGAAGAGCGGTCTTTCAAGGTCGATTCAAGGAACTCTCCATTCGCCGCCTCTTGGATATCTACAGCCACAAGTATGTGATATGCCCGATCTGCAATAGACCAGATACTAAGATGCAGAAGGAAGGCCGGTTTCTCTTTCTTGTCTGCGAAGCATGCGGCGCAAAATCCTCCGTCCTGCCGATGTAGACCCGGAGGCACATGTGTGAAGAACGTGTACACCAGAGTGTATCGAGACAAGAAACACTTACTCGTTGCGGCATGCGACAGCGACCTAATCGGCAAGACTTTTCGTGAAGGAAAATTGAAACTTGACGTTACAAGAGATTTCTACGGCGGCATGCTTGCCAGTATCGAAGAAACTCTCAGACTCTTGGACAGAGCGGACATAGCAAACCTTGTCGGCTCAAGCATTGTAGATGCAGCTGTGAAACAAGGCTTGGTTCACCCCGACGCCATAATCTCGATTGATGGAATCCCTCACGTCCAGATCATGAAGCTCTAGACAACCGTTTCCTCCAGTATATTCTTAAAAGATAGCCATCTGTATATTGGCTAAAGTTTCGGATCTGAAATCTATCAATGGGAAAGAAGAAAGTTCTCAGCGAGCAATCTCTCAGAGAGATGGTTACACCCGGAGAAGGACAACTGTTTGGTGTAGTGTCCCAGATGCTGGGTTATGATAGACTACTGGTAAAGTGTACAGATGGTCACGATAGAATCTGCAGAATAAGAGGAAAGATGAAACGACGTGTCTGGATAAAAGTCGGCGACATAGTGCTCGTTGCACCTTGGGACTTCCAATCTGAGAGCCGAGGAGACGTCATTTGGAGGTACACTGAAGGCCAAGCAATTACGTTGAGGAAACAAGGCTATCTTAACATCGCCTGAGGAAGATGATTTGTGGCGGTTCTCGGAGAGAAGGGAGAAAGTAGGGTCAGACTAAGAGAAAGACGATATGTCGTCGAACGTCGGATGAGAGAGAAAAGAAGCGAACAGATGGATGTTCTCGAAGAAGTCTTCGACAAACCGACTTTGATGATCATCTATCAGATGCTCAACAGAAGAGAGTTAACAAAAGTATGTGGAGTTGTTAGATCCGGAAAAGAGTCACGTGTCTACTGGGCAAAAGATTTCAAGAACAAAGATGTTGCTCTGAAAGTGTATCTTACAACCTCAGCCGATTTCAAGAAGGGAATGTTGACCTACATCGAAGGAGATCCAAGATTCTTCAGACATAAGCGGGACACCAGATCGATAGTCTATCTCTGGGCTCAAAAAGAGTTCAAAAACCTTCAATTAGCTGCTTCGGTCGGAGTCAGAGTACCTGCACCTCGCAAGGTTGAAAAAAACGTGCTTGTGATGGAGTTTGTTGGCAAAGAAGGAGAACCTGCCCCCCTTCTAAGAGAAACAAGACTCAAAGCTCCAAGCAAGATGTACAGGCAAATTCTACAATACGTGATGAGACTCTATCGAAAGGCGGAATTGGTTCACGGCGACCTAAGCGAGTACAACATAATGGTCTGGAAAGGCAAACCAGTTATCTTCGATCTTTCTCAATCAGTGACACTGGAACATCCAATGGCCGAAATATTCGTGAAAAGAGACATAATTAACATCAACACCTTCTTCGCAGCTCACGGTGTTAAGGTCGTACCACAATCAGTAGTCTACAACCAGATGGTGAGAAGAATTGACTGAAGTCAGCACTCTAATTTCCAAAGATAGACTTGGGGTACTGATTGGCGAAGATGGCAAAGTGAAAGATCGGATAGAAAGTCATCTGAGT
>CAYXJU010000054.1:0-8460 GCA_964464765.1 uncultured Candidatus Bathyarchaeia archaeon
ACTGTGTCAATAACGTCTGCGCCTTCTACAGCTTCCTTCGGTGTATCACAGGCCTTTGTGCGTAAACCTGTTAGTTTCTCAATATCCTTCAGCACAACGGGAGCTCTGCCTTTGAGGACATCGTAACCACGAATCTCTTTCAGGTTTGGCAACACGGCTCTAAGTGCCATAGCCTGAGTTCTTGCCTGAACACCCATACCGATGATTGCAGCAACCTCAGAGTCTTTTCTCGCAAGGTACTTTCCTCCAAGTCCTCCGCCGATTGCGCCTGTACGCATGGCACTCAGAATTGTCCCGTCCATTATTACCTGAGGCATTCCAGTCTGCGTATCATTCAGTATCATGAAAGCATTAGCACGAGGAAGTTTATACCTCGTTGGGTTGTTGGGAAATCCAGGTATCCATTTTATTCCAGCCACTTCCCAGTCTCCACCAATGTAGGCGGCTAGACCATTTATGCGTCCACGGTCTCTTTCACCTGGGGGTAAAGTCATTACTATTTTGTTTGGAATCAGTACTTTGCCCTCATTGTAGAGTTTGAAGGCTCTCTCCATCCCGCCGATGACCATCTTCATGTCGAGGCCGCCGGCTTTCACGACATCTTCTTGACAGAGATACAGAAATTCTACACTAGACATTTTTTTCACCTGAAATTCTACAAGTTGGCGTTACCATCCCTGCATACCGTTCTTAAGACTTTCGGTGCAACACGTCCAAAATGCCACATCAGAATAGTGCGGGGCACATATCCAGAACATGTTCAGATATCGATCTTGGACAACGTTCGGTATGAGTTTCTGCAAAAGAATCCAATTCGCGGCTTTGACTCTAGATCCTTTTTCAAACGTGACAATGCCTGTACAGTGTCTATGTCATACCATTTGTCGAGAAGAGTTAACGTGACATGCGACTCCATGGCTCTCCTCGTAGTAAACTCTGTGACACTGGCGGTGCTCCATGGAATTTCTCTGAACAGTTCCGGCATATTAGATCGCAAACCAATCAAGTAGTATCCTCCATCTTCACATGGACCGAGCACAACATCAAAACTGTCCAGTCGCCGAAAAGCATCAATCATCAATTCAGGTGGCAAGTTCGGGGTATCACTGTCTGAGAGTACAACCTTCTTGAATCCCTGTTGAAATAATGTGGTTGAAACGTTGATGAGTTTTTCTCCAAGATCAGACCCTATCTGATTGATTAGAGTGAAATCCTTCGGTGCAATACTCTTGAAGTAAGTCTCTGAGGACTCAGGAGTGTAAGCGAGAAAACGATGTACGCCTCCTAGGATCTTGAGCTGTTCAATTTTGTCGAGGACAAAACTCTTGTAAAGTTCTGAGGCTATCTCAGAGTTCAGAGGAGGAATCAACCGAGTCTTCACCTTATCTGCGACGGGAGCCTTGACCATCAAGGCGATGGCGTCCATCTAAGACTCACCACGATAACCTTGATTTCTTGAAATCAACATAACGTTAGTTTTCCAAATCCAGCAACGGTGCAGGCTGCAGAGAGGTACCGTAAGAACTGGAAACCTCAGATTTTCTTTCCAATAATTCTTCCGCGTCCGACTTTTCCGTTGTCGGCAGCCTCCACCCATTTCTGAAGGCCTTCGTCAGCCTTCTGAAACATTTCTAATCCATACTGCACGATAATTCCATCCTTCAACTTGTTGCGTAGAATGTTCTGATAGATGTGGCAGTGTTCAGCAAAGTCTTTGCTCAAGTCTTCTTTTTCTGTAATCTTGAATTCAGTATTCTTCAATAATTGTTCGTATCCATCCAATGTCTCCATGTATGGGAAGGCCATGAAACCGTTTAGATATTCCCATTCTTCATCCTTCATGTTCCCAACTTGAATCCAGTCGGTAAAGGCTACAATTCCGCCGGGTTTCAGAACTCGATAAGCCTCTCGTATCAGTCGATCTTTGTCGGTTATGTAGCACCAAGCGTCCTGTCCCCACACCACATCGAATGTACCTGCCTTGAAGGGCATGTCCAAAGCGTTCCCTAATCTGTAAGTTACAAGATTCGTTAAGCCTTCCTTCTCGGTCCTCTTCATGGCTTCATTCACCATTTTCACTGTGGCGTCCAGTCCAGTCACTTTGCATCCATAGGTTCTTGCTAGATGTCTCGCAGGACCACCGAGAGCACTACATACATCCAAAATTTTTGTCTCTCTGGCTACGCCAGCCTTCTTTGCCAGTATCTCCGTCTCTTTTTCTCCACCCACATGAATTTGTTCGCCCATCAGAAATTCCCATAACACCCCTACTGGTCCTTCGTAGACCTCGTTCACGTCTGCTATAGTAAAGTCCAGTCTCTTTCCCTTGATTATCTCCAACAGCCTTTCCTCCATAACGAATTATTGTGAGTAGTTCCTAGGGTTAATCCAACACTTTGGATCTTCCGCCAACATATCACCATATTCATAGTATGCAGCGGCCCTGCATCCCCAACATACAGAGTTGTGCTCGCAGCTACTGCAATATCCCGGCATGTTGCTAGGATTTCTGAGATGAGTTAGGAGCAGCTCGTCTTTGTGCTCTTCAACAATTTTTTCGAGACCGGACTCATGGATATTCCCGAATCCCTTTCTGATTACTGAGCATGGAGTCACGTCTCCATCGATGGTTACGCATATGATGCCTCCGCAGTAGAATTTGTTGGCGTCCATCGTACTCATGGACAAGGTTGACTTTGAGTAGTCTGTGTTGTCCCTGGTTTCGCAGGCGTCCTTTATCTCTTGAATTGTTGGAATCCATTCCGGATGATTCAATGCAAGTCCGGTCATACACATCTGGGTGAGGCACGTTCTCATGCCTTTCTTCCCAAAGAAATACTCCATGGTTCTCTTGACATCGTCTCCGGCCACGAGTTTCGTGAACGTTATGCAGTTTATCATGTTCTCAGGTTTCTTCCCCAATGACTGAACGTTATCGATACCTTTGATAATCGAGTCCATCTTTCTTCTTGCATCACCCGCATGCAATTTTCCATAGATCTTCTCGTTGAGACTGTCAAGATGTACTGAAATGAATCCTCCTTCAGAGACCTCAACCACCCTCCTCGCTATCTCAATATCCTCCAACGGCATGCCACTGGTCCAAACATTATTTCTCAAGCCTTTGTCTCGGGCGTATTTCATGAGTTCATACCAGTCATATCTGAGAAGTGGGTCGCCTCCCAACCAGTCTATGGCTCTAACCTCCATTCTTGAGGCTGAATCCAGTATTGCGATAACATCCTTCTTTGGAAGTTCCGTGATGGGAGCATCCTCGGCTGAGGCATAACAGTACAAGCAACCTTGAGGGCAGACCAGAGTTGACTCTATCTGGACACTGTAGACTTTACATTTCTCGAAGTATTCTCTCTCTTCAGCGTTGTCAGGATGAAAACACCCATACTTTATTACAGAAGCAATCTCGGTCACAAAATCCACCTTATGCACAGCAGTGACTAAAGCGAGTTGACGATTGAGCAATCGCTTTTGTTCTCTGCACGCTAGTCTTTATCAGACTTTATATCCATTTCCTCTTACATAAGACGAAGAGACCTCATCTAAAAAAATTCTCAGTTGTCACTGATGGAAGACAGAGTGCAAAACAAATCTGAACAGATCGGCGGTTGTTGTATTGATGCAGGCATTAGGGAAAGTTGACATAGCAGTCATAATCCCAGCCTTAGACGAAGAAGAAAGCATAGGACTTGTTGTTAGAGATATACCGAAAGAGTTGGTCTCACAAGTTGTGGTCGTGAACAATGGCAGCGTTGACGACACCGGAATTATCGCGAGAATGAACAGCGCTGTAGTGATCGATGAGCCTGAGCATGGTTATGGGAGAGCATGTAAGGCTGGAATAAAATATCTTGAGAACGCTCCACCATCAATCGTCGTGTTTCTCGATGGTGATTACAGTGACTACCCAGGCGAGTTGTCCCATCTTATTCAGCCAATAATTGAAGAACGCGCAGACTTAGTGCTAGGTTCAAGATTGAGATTTCAGAATTCCCTTTCATTCCACGTAGCAGCTGCAAACAAATTCTTTTCTAAGTTGATCAATCTCTTGTACGGCGTCAGTCTAACAGACCTTGGACCTTTTAGAGCCATAAAGTGGGACCTTCTACAAAGGCTTAACATGACATCTGACACGTACGGTTGGAGTTGCGAGATGATTGTCAAGGCCGCTAAAACAAAGGCTAGAATCGAAGAATTTCCAGTCAGATACCGAAAAAGGATAGGGAGATCAAAAATCTCGGGCAGTTTCCGTGGAAGCCTGAAAGCATTCACACACATTCTCTATAACATACTGAGATACTGCACCTAGCAAACCAAGCATGATTCTATATGCTACTTCAAGAGCTTCCCAAGTCACTTGTCTTGCAGACCGCCACATCGCCAAGAGAACAAAAACTAGTTGCAGATTCAGGGCATAATTTTGCGAGAAAGAGCCAACAATCTTATATCCTCGCCAACACGTAACTCGAAAAGTCTTCTAGCTTACTGGTTCTAGCTCCATCAAGGGGTAACTAAGATGGGAAAAGAGAAACTTATCGAAATTCTAAATGATCTTGTTGCGGTCGAGATAGCTGCTGTGACTGAATATCAACAACACGCCTACTTGACTGTGGACCCCAAGATAGTTGATCTGTTGGAAGATTTCTCAATGGAAGAGATGTCACATATTGAATGGTGTTCCAGGGAAGTAGTGCGCTTAGGTGGTACTCCTACAGTCATCCCAAAACAAGTCAAGCATACAGACAGAACTTTTGAAGATTTGCTGAAACGAGACATAGAAGTCGAAGCCGAGGCGATGAAACGCCTTAAGGAATACATGAAAGTGGTCGAGGAAGAAGGAGACCAACGGCTCAGGAGACTCCTAAAAGATATCTACGCAGATGAGGCTACCCACTACGACACGCTTAGCAATCTGTTGAATCCGCCGAAATCAACTCTCAGAAAAATGAATGTCAAAGTGATGAATATTGGAGCCGGCCTGATCTTGACCGGCCTGTTCTGGCTCTACTTTTGGATCGCTCCTTGGTTCCAATATTTCTTAGGAGACCCTCGATGGGCGCACAATTTCTCCTATCCGCTTATTCTGATAACGGTTGGAATCGCGTACTACGGGAGCAGATTGTCAACTGATGTCGTGGCGGTAACCTCTGCATTCATGATAATTCCTACTGAAGCAGGATTGATTTCTGGACTGCAAAGTACATACGTGGTCCTGATTCTTCTAGGCATCCTGTTTGTACTTCTCTTGGCTGAGAGGGGTAGAAGACAAGAGCTACTATTCTTCCAGCATCGTTGGAGACGATGGTTCAAGAAACATTTCATGATCTTTGCTTTTCTGTTCATGATGCACATGGCATTCATCTATTGGATTTCAAGAGCATTCTTCGGAGAACCCATGCCGATAAACCTGCCAGCAGAGCCACCGTTCAATCCAATTCACTGGGGTACAGCCTCATTCAACATACTGGTATTGCCTCTGGCACTGATTGGCATGGCGGAGAAGTTTAGAGGAAACTTGAGAAGAACGGTTACATCGACTAAACTCGGGTACTGGTGGGCTCTACTGATAATCGTGGTGGGAATCAGTGTCCTAGGCCTAGCTTCCGGCGCCTGGTACATGTTCGGCGGTCCTTTAGCTCTGTCAATACTAATCCTGATCATTTCGATCCTGGCATACAGAAGCAAATAGTCTAGTCACACATGTAGATAGAAGTCACAATAGAAAATGTGGCAATCTTAGTAACATAGTTCAGTAACAAACTCAAAGGACCTTCAAGTATCGGAAACCCAATCAACATCCAAAGAATAAACCCCAACACGAAAACTCCTGTCGAAACATAGAGTACCCTATTACGCGACCAAAAGCCAACGCCACAAAACATCATAACCAACCACGAAAAACCAACAATCACATGGTAGGCGTTGCCCTCAAGGATCGGGTGTCCATGAATAGAGAGAGCTGCTAGACTGAAGACGAACTCAAAAAGAAAAGCTGCCCCGAATTGGGAAGCACTAGCCACTGACAATGCATGCAAGAAGGACGTTCTCCTGCGTAACGAAAGAAAAATGATGACAAATGATGCAAGGGCACTTGCCCACGTCACTGGGAAGATTACGTTTACATCTACTCTCGGCCCTGACAACAGTTGTTTCATTACTGTGGGTCCAATCCATGCCGCTGGCCCAGTGAAATTCAAAACGGTCCACTGAAGCCAAAGCGGAACGTAGAGGACCCATGGACTTTTCTCAAGAAGGCTACGGGCCAACCACATGAGTCATTCTTGAAAGAAACTTGAAAATATATGCGTTACCCCGATTCTTTGGAGAAGCATGAATGAGAGATGTAAGAAAACACTATAGCAAGAACCGGAACGTACCAGAATACGTACGCTCCCCAGAAGAGAACATCAGACAACTGCCAAAACTGCTGAAGATAGTTTACGATTACGATGCCACTGAAAACAATAGACAGCCATATCCTCAGATCACACTTCAGCAGAGAAACCAAGGCCAGTAGCCAAATGGCATACCAAGGATACACGGCAGGCAAAACGAAATATAGCAAACACAAACCCAGAATCGAACAATCAACTACGTCTATCATGCGGGAAATACGAAATCTGAACAATACAATCAGATAAATCGCAGAGACAATTGCGTAGGATACAACCTTCGCAACAAAAGGTTCTTTCAAACCACCCATTTTCAGTGGCAATTCTAGCAATCGAGACAACGCTGATTCAAACCGCCAGTTGCCCACAAAACGTAGTAACGCACCTATGAAACCGAATCCAGAACTCATGTAGAAAGGAAGAACACAGATCATCGAGACAGCGATTATCGATAGGAAAGCCATCCAAAGATGCGTCTGTTTCTTTTTCAACAGATACTTCGCATAGATTGGCATCATGGCTATGCTGATCCATTTTGTGAGAAAACTCAATGTAAGCAATGCAAATGAATTGACTCTCGAGCATCCAATGAGAAAATAGATACTAAGAAGCATCAGAAAAATCGCCAGAGCATCAATATGCCCGCTGCCCGAGAATTCTATCACTACGAGCGGATTCCACAGATAAATAGTGGCCGCCAGATAGGCTCGCGATTCATCAGTCACCTTCATAGCTAGTCTGGCTACCAACACTCCATTCAGAACATCGAAAATGGCCAACAAGAACTTGAATCCTAATTGGCTGCTGCTAAACAGGAGGTAACTCGCTGCAAAGAAAAGCTGAGCGAAGGGCGGATAGATCGTGAACTCGTCTTTATGATCATACGCCTCGTAGTAGTATACATCTCTGAACTTCTGAAGTTCGGGAGACGAGGGCACGTACCTATATGGGTCCACCCCGTTACTGGACAACATCCCGTCCCACATGTACCTGTAAATATCCGTGCTTAGACCTGTTCTAGCCAGAAGCATTGGAATCCTGAACAAGATAGGAAAAACGAAGAGTAAGACCTGAAACACGCGACTATTGTTTCTGAATGGAGAAATTCTGAAGAAGAGAATCGTAAGAGCATAGATTGCGAATAGAAGAACATAGTCTGCAAGAAAGTGAAATACTGTTTTCGCCAGATCTCCAAGAAAGTACAGACTACCGTAAACAGCAAGTTGACTTGACCCTACCAGCAACAGAACTAGCAGACTGTGATGCCTCTTGATACCAGAAGAAGACATGCCACGAATCTGGGTCATCTAGCTCACTGATTTCTCCAAGCAGTATTGTTCTTGAGCATTATGCTGATCATGTGAGAGAAGGCTCAGCATGACGTAAGTCATCGCCAGAGTCCATCCTTGTCTTGATCACACAGACTGATTAGTCTTATATCATTAAGAATCCAGATTACGTAGGAACACTGTGGCTGGGGTTGTGCTCGTGCGTGTAGAAGACAATTCAAAAAACAACGATATTTGCAGAAAGTTCTGTGGCGATTGCCCGAGTTACCCAAAGTCCGGTGAACTGCTTTTTTGTGCCAAGGGAAAGAGCGCCAAGACCATTGCTAAGAATGGGTGTCTCTGCCCGGGATGCGACGTGTTCGAGAAATATAATCTCGATTTTACGTACTTCTGTGACGTAGGCGCGGCAGAATAGTGTAAGCGAGGCGCACAAAACTGGAATTCAGACTTGTCGGTGCACTGTAAGCGCCCACATAGATGATAAAGGGCATTCAGTGACTGACCAATGACTCCAAGTTAGCACGCTCACGACAGAAACCATAACCTACGCTGATGCAACCGAAGAATAACAAAAGGTCGATCGGATGTCCATCGTAGTAAAGATAAGCTACATTGAGTGCAGCGTAGAACAAGTCTCCCAACGCAAGGAGGACTGCCCCCAACGAAATGAAAGCGAACGCCCTCTCAAAGACGCTTTTTCTCATCGCGAAGAACATGGGTAACAGCAAGAGGAAAACAGCGATGTCCAATGTTGGGTAAAGGAC
>CAYXJU010000055.1:0-8384 GCA_964464765.1 uncultured Candidatus Bathyarchaeia archaeon
AGCTTAACCATAAACCGTCTATAACGGGTAGTGAAATATTTTCGGGAAAGGAGACCACACCCGTGTTAAGCATAAAGTTCAAATACAGGAGTTGGGTTTAGAATTCTCCGTAAACCGTCAACCACAAGTCAAAGACCGTGAACCAAATGTATGGATTAAGATATGAATATTTCACAATAAACCCGAAAAAGGAGTTCCAAGTCTTTTTCGCCAGAGAAGAAGAATTTGCAAGATTCTACCGGGACCTTGTTGGAATGTTAGACAGCAGGCGTGTTCCCCGATATGTCGTGTTCGGTTTGTTTGGGGTGGGCAAGACTCATTTCTTGCTACACCTTGGGCACGAGATTGCTGATAGAGCAGATGCTGTTTACGTCGAGACACCGAGCTCTCACAGACGCACCTCGTTCGTTGAGTTTTATCGCTCTATCATATCTGCACTGGGTAGAAACACCATTCTTAGTCTTCTTGAAGAGGGGATGAGAAATCCTGAGGCAGCTAAGGAATTCGGACTGAGCGAAGATCTTGCATACGTGATAAACAATGCAGTAAAGGAAAAAAAATTCTACATTCTGTGGAAGTTCCTAAGCGGCGAGAAGCTAAAGCCAGCGGAGGCTGAGGCGCTACAGGCGGTCAGGCCCGGACTATCTGCAGAAGAAGCCGTCACATTGCTCAACACCGTGGCCATCATACATGAGAGGACAAAAGGTAAGCCCCTGCTGCTGTTAGTTGATGAGTTTGAGAATACGATGAATATTGGCGGCGACGCCAGAACGGCCTTCACAGAGGCCATGCGCTCACTTGTTGATGAGGGTAGCAGAGTTGGAGTCGTATTTGCCCTGACTTCAAGAGCGCTTGCTGAGATGCCGTCTGCCATTTATGATGAACCTGTCAGGAGGAGGATAGGCATTACAAACTACATTCCCTTTCAAGAGTATAAAGAGGATGAGCTTGAGAAGTTCATGCATCAAACAATAAGTTACAGGCGCGAATCGGAATTCGATATCAAAGGAGCATTAGCAAATCTCAAGACATCCGAGACAATAGAATTCGATACGTATCCTTTCAGCAGAGAAGCGCTAAGGGAAATAGTAAACTCTGTGGTTCTTTTCAGAGAACAGGGAAAAGTTGAGGCGCTAAGACCCAAAGAAGCGCTTGAGATGATGGACAAAGGTCTGCGAGTAGCTATCGCCACGAAACTTCCCTTCATAGGAAGGGAGACAATCCTCGCTGTGAGAGAGGAAGTGGTGGAGGCTTTGAGACTTTGAAGGTTCACTGGATGCGTTATTTGATAGGTGATGCCGGAAACCTTCAACGAATGTACTTGGCCGTTAAGACAGCTTCCGAAAATGGTGTTGAAAACCTTCAAACACTGTGCGAAATCTATCTCAGGAAATATCGACATCTGACAACCGAAGGTTCAAGAAAAAGGGGTCTCATGAAGTCGGAATGGAGGTCAGCCGAACCGCATTTCAGTTTGGCAAGAGAGCTGGACCTTCTTGAATGGAGAGAAAGAGAAAGGTGGAGAATGACTTTCGGAGCAGGCAGGACTTATCTATCTCTGTGTGATAACAACTCGAATTCTGTACCGATGTCGCTTCTTCTACATCAACTTATGACCTATGATCGCACCTTCACCGTTCCTTTTCTGATAAGACTCGTTGAAGCTGACTACGACTTTGTCGCTGGTAAATTTGTTGGGCTCGAGAAATATGTCAGGCAGGTCTGGGAAGAGATATGGGAGATTCACGGACGTGAACTTCAGAACATGGAGCCTCCGCTTCCCAAACCTCCCAAGAAAGAGAACAGGACACTATTACATCACGGCATGGCCAGAGTCAGATTCCTTAACAAGAGAGAAGGACTTCACCTGAACATAGACAGGCTGAATAAGCTCGCCCATCAGTTCCACGGCTTCGAGGACTCTGACGAGATGCCTCCCGATTCCTTCTTCAGAATTGGAACTGCGATCAGCGGTAGGGAACCATCTAAAATGAACGAAACAGAGATCACGGAGAGCATTCTGCTAGCCTTCTACAGTTTACAGAGGGCTGATCATGCATCCGGATATGGCATTTACCTATATGTCAATGAGAAAGCTCTGCCAGAGAAAGCGGTTGATTGGAAGACATTTACAGCTCACCTCAGGAAGGGGTACCCATTCTCTACCAGAACGAGCTTCCGACGAGATGACTACTTGGTCACAGTGGAATCACGCAGGGAGTTGGCTGAGTAATGACAGACAAGTTCACGAGGCTGAAGAGAAGATTTAGGAAAATGTACAACGAAGGCCTCACCTACCGTGAAATCTGTGAGAAACTCGAAATTAGTGTTTTGACAGCTCATGCGTGGAGACAGAAGCTGAATCTTCCTAAGAGACTACACGGACCCAGTTCTTGGATGGATGAGAGAAGAATTGGAGGGAAAAGTGCAAGAGAGATACTGGAGAGAATAGCTGAAGCTGTTGGTCTTTCCCCAAGAGATATAGAATTCATCCTAATGCGTTTTGAGAAACTCAAATCACAAGGCTCCGTCCGCGGCAGAAGACAGCTTCAATGCATTCTAACAGCAGCTTATCTATATTTGCGGTGGGAAGGTTCGAAAAAACAACCCATGTCTCCAAAGAACTTTGTCACAGCTTGTGAAGACAACGGTTACAAGATCGGCCGACGGATGCTCCTGATGGAGAGTAGACTCTTCACAACGGCAGGGCTATACCCCGCAACCCACCTCAAACCTCAGGAACTCTTGGAAAGGGTGTGGAGCTCGCTTAAGACGAAATTCGTCCTGTCAGACGAAGTTAAAGGAGCAGCTATTGAACTAATGTCGCAGCATAGTCTTATGGGAAGAACTCCGGAGGTAGTGGTGGCCGCGTCTCTTTATGTTGCAGCCCAGAAATATGGAACAAAAATCACGCAGTGCGCCCTAGCGGACAAGTTTGGGGTGACAGAAGTTTCGATCAGAAATTGCATCAAGCTGATGGGTTGCGCCGACTATCGCAAGCTAGGGAGTACTAATCGGCAAAAACTAAGTAAACTGGAGTTGCCGACAAAACAGACGCAGGAATCAAGAATGTCGAATGGAGAGATCTCAACCGATAAAGGTTCAATGCGTGTCGCTGAGAGCTTTGAAGAGTGCTCTGAGAAATCATATGGAATCTCCAAGAAGAGTCTCAGGATTGGTGATCTCCCGTGAGTTCTGAAGGTCTTCCAGACTCTGCAGAACTGATTAAGCCCAAGATTACTGAAGACTATCAGATTCTTGCGGCGCTAGCCAGCACAGGCGCAGGATTCGAAGCTCTTGGCGGCAGCTCTCTAATGCTAACGGAACCTGTGGAAAATAGTGTTGACTCAATAATTGAGGCCAACAAGAAGGGCGTCCGGGTCAAGGGGATCATAAGAATTTTCATCGATAGGCGTAATGAGCAGGTTGTCATAGTTGACAATGGACTAGGATTCATCGAACCAAGACATATCTCCGAGCGACCATTTGATTCTCTAAAGAAATATGACCCGGATCTTACAGGAAAATTCGCTCGAGGTCTGCAGGGATTCAGATCCTACTGTAACACATTACTTTTCATATCTAGACGGCTGGAGGTTCCTCGGAATGAAGTCTTCAAGGGAAAGAGAGGAAATACGGTGCAATTGGAGTTCAAGGCTGAAAGGGTCGAGGTCGCTGTAGGAGTCGTTGATGATGAATTTGAGCGATGGAGTTGGGGAGATTTCAAGCATGGAGCTATAGCCTTCTACAGAGACTGGAAGAAAGGGGAGTTCTCAAAAATAAGAAGAGAGAAACTCGTCAGAAGGATAGAACGGCATTTTGGAGAGCTGATACGAAAGGGTCGGATGGAAATCCTGATCTGGGAAGGTGACGAACTCACTCCCGGCAAGAAGATACCTGGCCGGGATTTCTATGAGTGCAAACCACGTGACTATTCTGGTCTACAGAGGGTCAACTTGCCTCCTATGTCTTACATGGAGAATGGAGTGAAAAAAGGAGATGTTGTGTTTGAGCTCTATCTGACAACACGGGGTAAACGTGATAGAGAATGGCTTCCATTTCTGATGTACAAGGACAGGCCAGTGGGGGATGCTCCTATCAAGGAGATAGCTGAGTTTGCAGAATCGCCGGTATGGGACAGCCAGTATCTAACTGGATTCATTCGAGGGGACTTCTGTGAGATCAATGAGCTCAGGCTCGCAATGAAACCCGGCGTGGCCAGAGATTTCCTGTACCAGCAGATAGAGGCAGCTGAACCCGCCCTTGAAGGTGCGATCAAAGCCTATCACAGAGGACTCATCGACATACGAAGAAGCCAAGAGATAAACCAGCTAGTAAACAAGCTTCAGTCATTCCTGAAAAATAAGAGGATCTTCGACTTCAAGATTGCTAGAGAACTTGGCCAGCTATCCACTGGCGAGAAGCCAGAAAGAATCAAAGTTAGCGCTGGACCTGGCAGTGATACTTCACATGTCATACTATCCCCTCCAGGAGAACCCGTAATTTCTGGAAATGCTCTACAGGTCATACCAGAGAAGAATGTAGTTCAAGGGCAAGAGCCGGGGATTCATCAACCCCAAGATCAGACAGGAGGATCGGGCGAAGGCAACACTACCAAACTCAACGGTGGTCCAGGAGAAGATGGAGCTGTAGGAAGGCAAGGAAAAGACGGCTATAGGGAAAATGTCAATGGTCTCGACAAAACCCAGCCAACACAAGAGGCAGCACAGCCAGGCCAAGCTGCCTCAGAACTCAACAAGACGGTGAGAAGGAGGAAACCTAGGGGATTCAACATCAGTCATCAGGAAGATGAATTTTCAGACGAAATGTCATCATTTGATCCTGTGAATTCGACAGTTATAATCAACACTGCCCACGAACGCTACAAAAAACGAGATGACCCCAACGCCCCTATGAGCAAGGTCGTTATGGACTACATCGCGGAGCTGTACATCTGGGAAATATGTAAACTTGCCGCGCAGACCAACGCCGATATGGATGTCACGGACACTTTTCTGAAAACTAAGTTTGAATTCTTCGAGGCTTCTTGATGTCAAAATCGCATATTATCGATTACATCTCAAAAATTATAAGGAAGATACAGAGTGACGAGAAAGTTGGTTCGGCTATCGAGAGGTATAATACTGAACATTTATGGGAACTAGGCAATCTCATCCTTCAATACCATCCAATTGCAGCAGATAAGGAGGACATTACCGGAGAAATAATGAGGCATCTGCATGACTCCTCGATTAGGTGCGGATCTCTTCTTCTAAGAAATGCCGAGACAGCGAGGAGAACATGGAGCAGTAGCGAAGAGTATCAAGGCATCGCCGAAGGCGTCAGCTATGGAAAATTGAAAGCGGTTCTGCCTCTTTTTGATCCTGATTTCATTTTGGAGGCCGATGTAAAGAAAGAGGATCTTGAGGGTCTCATGCGTTCTCTCAGAGACCTAACCTATGAGCAGGTTCTTGATGAAGTCAGACGTTTTAGAGCAAAACATGATTCAACCGGTGCAAGCATGGACTTTGACGAGTTATATTCAGATCTCTATGAGGCGACTGAAACACTGGCCAATATAGTGAATCAAAAGGATTTTGATACAATGAGGTCCATAAGGTCAAAGTATGCGCCAGACTTCCTCGTGGAAATACGCCGCCTTATCGCAGCCATGAAAAATGAGAAAGTGTTTCAAGAGCAAGACAAGATTCTGCCAAAAAGAATCGGGAAAGGTATGAATGAATCGACTTCGGACTTTGACGGTGAGCTTTCGAGAATAGTCCATAAATTGTCACTGGTTCGACAAGCAACACCTGAATTAAGGGACAGGCTAAGAAAGAGGGTGGGGATTTCAAGGCTGGGGGAATTCAGCACGCTGCTCAAGGCGATCTCAACTGATGAGGAACTTCGGCGTTATCTTCGAGGGAAGAGAATATTCGAACAGATTCGTTTAGGTCACATAAACATAAAGCAAGAGCCAGCCTGATACGGTCAACACAGGAATGATCATCACATCTCAGAATACCTGATATCGGCCGTGCCCAAATCTGCAAATTGACTGTAGATTCATTGCGCGATTTTAGAAATAATTACTGTATGAATGAACTAATTCCAGTTGAATGAATATGACCGGTCAGATACTTTGCGAGCATGGCAAGAACCTTGCAGAATGTGAGATCTGTGGCGATTCCTATCCGTCTCAGTTGTTATCGTGGCTCGGTTACAGACGATTCGTGGCGAAAATAGGGACGTATCATTTGACAGCGGTGGTTGGCTGTCTTCGCCGAACCTTCTATGATTTCACACAACCGGAGTCAGAGACCTTGAGGTCCCTTTGGATGAAGCAGCGCGGTCGTATGTTGCATATGATCACACATGCTTTCGGCTGGAGGGAGCTGCCTGTCTGTATGCAATTGGAATATGGCGGAAGAACGGTGGAACTGGTTGGACATGTAGATGCCTATGATCCGAACAAAGGGGTTGTATACGAATTCAAGACGACCTCCCACCTGCCTTGGCAGCTTGAAAGTGGAAAACTTCCTCATGTTCATCATGTAAATCAGATCAGAGGTTACGACGTGCTCCTAAGCAACTATGGTCTCTGTGTCAATCAGCTTGAGTTATGGTACATGGATGACCTGACTCCACCGACCAAGATAATTGTTCAGCGAGAGAACATCAAAGAATGGCTTGTTGATAGAACGAAGGCTCTACACAAGAGTTTGCTGGACAATGAAGAGCCCGCAAGTGAACCCAGCTACATATGCAAGTATTGCCTCTTCTCAGGGACATGTAAGCCCAGATTCCGCTACACACATCAACTGACCTGACACTAGCATCGTACGGATCATAGTTACCTTCATTTAGAATAATCATATTTCCAGACTTCTGTCTTATTTGGATACAAGCAGATCTTATTCAAGGGACAGAGGGGGCATGATGGTGTCCGCGGTGTACAGATGGCTGCACCGAAGTCTATCAACCCCCAGTTGAACTCTTTGGCCAGCCTCTTGGGAACCGGAAGTTCCGCCACTTTCCCCAAGAATATTCTATTTCTTCTTGCCTCTCCTTTGCTGTGAAGATTGAAGATTCTTCTAAGAACCCTGCAGACATTGGAGTCTACTGGAACCACCTTCTCCCCATAGGCATAGCAGAGCACGGCATCCGCGGCATATGCACCCACGCCGGGAAGAGTGAGAAGCTCCTCTCTGGAGTGCGGGATTTCACCATCGAAATTCCTGACGAGTGAACTGCCCATTTTGGTAATCATCGTAGCTCTCCATCTGAGACCCAGAGGTTCCAGCAATTTCTGGACATCTCTTTTGGGGGCGGAGGCAAGAGTCTGTGGATCAGGAAATCTTTTGAGGAATTTCTGATACACAGATACAACCTGATCGGACTTAGTCCTCTGCAGCATCATCTCTGCCACCAAGATTGCATATGGGTCATGTCTGCTCCTCCAAGAATAGCTTCTCCCGTAATGTGCAAAATATTCTATCAGACGATCCACGAAGATCCTCTGTCTCTTTTTATCGCTTGACAATGATGAATCCGACATTCCTTTTCCCACTCATTCATGAATTTCCAAGGCCTGAAAGAGCCTCCCGATGCCGCATGAACAAAATGCGAATGTGCCATTACGCGCACGCGTCAATCTGTGTGTAGTCCTAATGCTCTCTCCACATTCGAGCGTCTTTACCCTCTGCATTCATGAATTCCTTATAGTTTTCAACAAATTCGGCGACAACCTCATATAGCATATCACTTACAGTGATTCGTTCACGCTCACAGATCTCATTTATCTCTTCATAGAACCTAGCGGGAACCTTAAATCCAAGAACCTTAACCATAGTCATCAGCTTTTGACTATCGTCAACGGCGGTTAACCCTCGATAGTGGGTTTGACATTTGTTAACCATAATAACAGGATAGGTCAAAATAAACTTATTATCTATATAGATATTGATATCCAATTACTTCGAATATGGATATATTTCGAATAGAAAAAAACATGCTTATACGCTCGCGTACCATGACTCGAGATAGTTTTGTAACTTGCTTTTATATAAATGCCTATATTATCTATATAGATAGTCAGGCATAACATACCGTCAACAGTGAACATACTCATATGATTTCTGGAGTGGACCCCTGTATTGGAGAACGTTTCTTCGGGTTTTGAACTTATGGTTTTCTCATGCAATCTGGGTCACCTTCAGCTTCTCTAGGTATTCGTAGGGTGTCATGTACTTCAGGGCGGAGTGGATTCTTCTCTGGTTGTAGTCGATGAAGGCTTCCAGGATGGCTTCGGAGGCTTCCTGGAAGCTTTGGAAGTCTCTTGTCCATATGTACTCGCGCTTCAACGTCTTGTGGAAGGACTCCAT
>CAYXJU010000056.1:0-2738 GCA_964464765.1 uncultured Candidatus Bathyarchaeia archaeon
TCATGAGTGGTCGAAACCCCGGAATAATGACGCATTCCAAAAAGTATGTTGTTGGCAACATTGACGACTGCAACTTCGTTACCGACTTCGCCATTCAGAATAGAATTGACATCGCAATAGTTGGACCTGAAGCCCCCCTCGTCAACGGTGTTACTGACGCGCTTGAGGAGAAGGGAATTGGCTGCGTAGGTCCGAGGAAACCTCTGGCAATGATCGAGGGAGACAAGGCCTTCTGCAGAGAATTGATGAAAAAATACTCCATCCCCGGCCTTCCACACTTCGGAGTATTCTCAGACCCACACGAAGCATCAGACTTCATCAACTCCATCGGCGACGCTGTCATCAAACCTGCAGGCTTGACTGGAGGAAAAGGAGTACAGATAATTGGGGAACACCTAAGGGACCGTGAAGAAGCCAGCAGATACGTTCAGAAAATTCTCGATCAGAAACCAGGTGGGCTTGGTCAAGTAGTTATTGAGGAAAAACTTGACGGCGAAGAATATACGCTTCAAGCTTTTGTTGATGGAAAGAGCCTGAAGCCCATGCCATGCGTCCAAGACCACAAGAGAGCCTACGATGGAGACGTCGGCCCGAACACCGGGGGAATGGGGAGCTACAGTGACAAAAACCATCTACTTCCGTTTCTGACCAAACAGGAGTTTGAAGAAAGCGTAGAAATCATGAAAGGGACCGTGGACGCGTTGAGGAAAGAAGTTGGTCTAGCTTACAAGGGCATACTCTATGGACAGTTCCTCCTCGGTCGAGGCAACGTTAGGAAGGATTTTGGAGTGAAGGTTGTGGAGTTTAACGCCAGGTTTGGGGACCCCGAGAACATGAATGTTCTCCCTCTGCTTTCTGAAGACTGTGATCCACTTGAGATCTATTCTGGAATCGCTGGCGGAAATATCTCTAAGACAGTGAAGTTCAATCCCAAAGCCACAGTATGCAAATATCTTGTTCCAGCTGCGTATCCTGGAAACGTGAAACCCGGAGACCCTATAATGGTGGACGAGAACGCCACAAGAAAAGAAGGCGTTCAAGTTTTCTATGCAAGCGTTGACATAGTCAATGGAAAACTTGTGACGACTACCTCAAGAACCGTAGCCGTAACAAGCTTTGGAGAGACTATCGCAGAGGCGGAGCAAATCGCTGAGAAAGCAACCAACCACGTCAAAGGGAACCTTCGCCACAGAGCAGATATTGGAACACAGGACCTAATACAGAAAAGGATAGAACATGTGAGAAGACTGAGATGAAGCATGTTCTAGGCGTGCTGGCATCAGGAAAAGGATCAGATTTTCAGTCAATCATTGATCATGTGAAGCTCAATGTCCTTCAAGATATCAAGATAGGCCTCCTGATCAGCAACAACGGCGAAGCCTATGCAATCGAGAGAGCTCGACATAACAGAATACCGAGCCTGTTTATCGAAGGACTATCAGGGAAGAAGTTTCCTAATTCAGAAACCAAAGAGAAGGAAAGGAAAGCTTTCGATAAGAAGGCTGTCAAAGCTCTGAGAGATCATGGCGTTGATCTAGTTGCTCTAGCTGGCTTCATGCAAGTCCTAAGCCCATATTTCGTAGATGAATACACATGGCGCATAATGAATATCCACCCCGCCAAGGACATCCAGAAATATGGTGGCCCAGGAATGTATGGGCACCACGTACATGAAGCTGTATTGAAAGCAGGTGAAAAAGAGTCTGGTTGCACCATTCACTATGTGACCAACAATGTTGACGGTGGTCCGATAATTCTTCAACAAACAGTCCCGATTAAACCAAATGACACCGCAGACACACTTTCGGAAAGAATTCTCATCTATGAACACAGAACCTACTCGAAAGCAATTCAACTCCATGTGGATGAGAGACTCGAAGTTGAAGCAAAATCTGTGAAGATCGATTACAGTAACGACTGGGAGAACTTGTGGGAAGCGAGACAAAAAGCCTACATCCATTTCCAGACCGAGGAGCTACTGAAAGAAGGAAAACGGATAGAGAACATCCTATGACAGCAACAATAATGGATGGAAAACGAGTCGCACAGGAAATAAGAACCAACATAAGACTCGAAGTTGACTCATTAAGAGAGAAAGGAATCCATCCCTGTCTAGCCACAATCCTAGTCGGAGACGACCCAGCATCCAAGACTTACTTGAGAATAAAACATTCAAGCTGCCAAGAAGTCGGAATCCAATCAAGAAACTACCAACTTCCAGCAACTACTCACGCCAATGAACTATACGAATTCATAGAGAACCTAAACAAGGACCCCTCGGTTCACGGCATCTTAGTACAGTTACCACTTCCGCAAGGCCTCGACGGAGAAGACCTAGTAGAGAAAATATTGCCTCAGAAAGATGTGGATGGACTCAATCCGATAAACGCAGGCCATCTCTCATATAGGAAATATGAGCTAGTGCCATGCACACCAAAGGGCATCATGACACTGCTGGCACACTACAAGATAAGCCTAGATGGAAAACATGCAGTAATCATAAATCGTAGCACGCTCGTTGGAAAACCCCTCCAGTTTCTCCTCTCAACCTTAGACCCAGTGCAACTGCTTTTTCTGAGCACCGACATCCTTCTCCTAAACGCTGATGCAACAGTAACGATATGCCACTCAAGGACAAAGAATCTTGAAAAATTCACACGAGATGCTGACATCTTAGTTACAGCGGTCGGAAACAGACCAGAATTCATCATTACAAAAGACATGGTGAAAGATGGAGC
>CAYXJU010000056.1:2838-8285 GCA_964464765.1 uncultured Candidatus Bathyarchaeia archaeon
TCTAGAAGAAAATTATCGGAAGGAACTAACATGAATGGAAAGGTATCTATCATAATCGGTTCGAAAAGCGACCAAGAAATTGCAAGAAAGGCCGAGGCCACACTAAAAGACCTGGCTGTGAAATTTGAGACAAAAATTCTCTCAGCTCACAGAAACTATAAGGATCTTGAAACCTACCTCGCATCATCAGACGCAGATGTCTACATCGCAATAGCGGGCCTTTCAGCCCATCTTCCGGGCTACGTGGCTGCAAGAACAAAGAAACCCGTAATCGGAGTTCCAGTCAACAAAGCAGTGGGCGGATTGGACGCTTTGCTTTCAATTGTTCAGATGCCAAAGGGCGTTCCAGTCGCATGTGTCGGCATAGACAACGCTGAAAACGCAGCCTACTTTGCCCATAGGATTCTTGAGTTAAGAGACAAAGCCTCAAAATAATAGGCTCAACGACAGTTGATCTAGCAATGAGCTTCACATACGCGAAAGCTGGCGTGGACATACGGAAGGTCAAGAGAATTCACGGCAACATCGATAGACTGATATCGAAAACATTCTTAACAAGAAAAGCAAAGTTCGGCCATGTACTAGATATTCGACAGCATTACGCTGGTTTAATTGACATAGGCGGCGGACAGGCACTGGCACTTCACAGCGACGGCGTTGGAACAAAAGTTCTCGTCGCCCTTATGCTGGGAAAATATGAAGGGACAGGTATTGACTGCGTCGCGATGAACGTCAACGACCTCATATGCCTCGGAGCCGAACCTGTCGCACTCGTGGATTACATCGCCTTAGAGAAACCTAACCAACAACTTGTCGAAGGGGTGATGAGAGGACTCTGCAAAGGAGCTTCAGAAGCCGGCGTGGCGATCGTCTCAGGGGAGACGGCAATAATGCCCGATGTCATAAGTGGCTATGACCTGTCAGCCACGAGTATCGGGATCGTTAGGAGAAATGAGATAGTAGAAGGCACCAGAACCAGTGTGGGAGATTCCGTAATTGGCCTATCAAGCACAGGAATTCATAGCAACGGTCTGACTCTCGCAAGAAAAGTTCTTCTCAAGAGGTTCAACCGACGCATCGCCGAGATGCTTCTTACTCCAACTCGCATTTACGTGAGACCGATAATGAAACTATTGAGATCAAATGTGGATATTCATGGAATGGCACACATAACAGGAGGCGCCTACTCCAAACTCAAAAGAATAGGAGGCAGAGCCAAAGTAGGTTTCTATCTCGATAACCTCTTCAAAGCCCAAGAAATTTTTGGCCTGATACAGGAGATGGGAAGAATTACCGACAGAGAAATGTATCGAACCTTCAACATGGGAACTGGATTTCTAGTGATGATTCCAAAATCTGATGAAAGAGAGACTCTAAGAACCATCAAAGGTTCGCGAGTTGTCGGCAAAGTTGTGCAAGAGCGAAAAGTGATCGTAGAAACCCCAACTAGGAAACTAGAGATTGAACGATGGTAGCAGACTTCACCTTCGCCCACCGATACTAACCCTCTGTCAACGCCTTCAAGTTTGACATGCATTCACGCTTTATACCTTGATTGGGTAAGATCTCAATCGATCAGGGCTTCAAAATGGAAGATCTAGCAGATATCGTTGTTCGAAAGGGATTGCAGCTAGGCGCTAGCTATGTTGAGGCGAGGATTCAAAGCGACATAGAAAACACCTACTCATTGAAGAACGGTGTTCCAGATACTTTTCAATTATCGAGAACGGTTGGAATTGGAGTTCGCATTCTCGTAAATGGAACTCTTGGCTTCGCTTCCACAGACAAACTAACTAAAGATAGCGTCTACGATGTTGTAAAACTTGCTTACAACATGGCACACTCTTCCTCTCATCTCGTCAAGAGACCAGTTAGACTTTCACCAGAGAAGACCATTCAGACAAGTTGGGAAACGAAAGCTGCTTCATCGCCGGAAAATGTAAGCCCAGAAGAGAAATTTAACCTTCTTTTTGAAATTGAGCGAATGCTCGATCCACGCGAAGTTCACGTAGACCTGCCTTCCCGCTACATCACATTTTCACATGAGACAGAGGAAAAGTTCTTCGTGAACAGTGAAGGCACGAAGATTCACGGAAAGACTCCACGAATAAGCCTCTGGTTCTTCCTCACCGCCTCCAAGCCCGGAAAAGGAACACTTCAGAGATGGATGTCGGTTGGAGAGAGCAGAGGCTGGGAGGCTGTTGAAGAATGGAACCTCCCGAAACTTGTCTCCAATGAAGCGAAGGTATTGGGAAAGGTATTGGATGAAGGAATTGCACCGCCCAAAGATGAAGTCAACCTCGTCTTGGGATCTGAAGTCGTCGGAATTATTTGTCACGAATCTTGTGGTCACCCACAGGAAGCTGACAGAATACTTGGGCGTGAGGCAGCCCAAGCAGGCGAATCCTATGTGAAGCCTGACATGATTGGCACAAGAATTGGTACCGAACATGTCACCGTCGTGGACGATCCAACCCTGTCCAAGTCATTTGGTTACTATATGTATGATGATGAGGGCGTGGAGGCTCATGAACGAGTGTTGATTGACAAGGGTGTAATATCGAATTTTCTCCAGAACCGTGAAACCGCAGCCGATTTAGAAACCAAAAGCAATGGATCCGCACGGGCGGTTGCATACAGTCGAGAACCCATGATTAGAATGGCGAATACTTACATGAAGCCAGGAGACTATGACCACGAGGAACTTTTTGAAGACGTCAATTCTGGAGTCTACATTAAGACTTTCATGGAATGGAATATTGATGATAGAAGGTTCAACCAACGATACGTTGGACTTGAAGCATACCTGATTCGAAATGGAGAGGTTGACAAACCTGTAAGGAACCCAATCTTGGAGGTTACTACGCCAAGCCTCTATGGCAGCGTTGATGCCGTATCAAAGACAGTTGATTTTCAATCAGCAACCTGCGGAAAAGGAGACCCCCAACAAGGCGCGCCGGTCTGGACTGGAGGACCCGAGATCGGGCTTAGAAAATTGAGACTGGGAGGACTCGATTCTTGAATTCAGATGAAATTGCAGAGCTAATCGTGACTCAAGGTGAGAAGCTTGGAGCTTCGGATGTTTCCGCAATTGTGGTTGAAGAGAACAAACGCATGCTAAGGTTCAGTAACAATTCGATCACTGTACTCCAGGCCTGGAACACAATCACTCCGATGATCTACCTAAGCTTAGGTCCCAAAAGGACGGGGTCCATCGTTGAGGATCCGACACCTGAAGCAATCATATCCACCATGGAGTCTCTGGTGAAGACGGTGCGACTCATGAAACCTGGAGACGTTGATTCAAGACTCCCTCAAGGACCGTTCGGCTACCACTCGATCCAGGACAACTATGATCCGAGAGTATCCTCGTCGACAGACAAATTGACAGGCGCTGTTGAGACCTCAATCAATTCTGCAATGAGCGCAGGTGCAAAAAGAGTTTCAGGAGTTCTCGTGGCCACTGAATGGAACAGGACCTTGAGAACCTCTACCGGGAGCAAAGGAAGGGAGAAAGGGACCCTACTTGAATTAACGGTGAGAGCATTTGTTGACGCTGATTCAAGTGGTCAAGGCGTATCATGCTCAACAACATTTCAAGACTTCAGCCCAGAATTGGCCGGAAAGGAAGCTGGAGAAATAGCGAAGCTGGCTGCAAACCCTGTCGAAGGAACAGAGGGCATCTATCGAACTGTTCTTGGACCATCGATCATGGCTAATCTGCTTAATACGGCGGCTGTCTCAACCTCGGCCCACGCAGTTGAGGTAGGCATGTCATATTTCACGGACAAGGTCGGACAGAATGTCGCCTCAGACAAGTTCAATCTAACAGATGACCAACAACTTCCAGCAGGACCAGGCTCACATGCTTTCGATGACGAAGGATTTCCAACAAAACCCACGCCAATCATTCAGAACGGTACTCTAAAGACACTGCTCCACAGTTCCTACACAGCCAAGAAGTTCAACGCTCAATTGACTGGACACGGATACTATAGCGGCACCTCAGGCATAGTACCTTCCCCGTCAAATTTGATTGTTAAGCCTGGAGATTACTCAAAGAAGGAGCTGTTTGAGGAATTGGGAGACGGCCTATACATCACAAACAACTGGTACACCCGCTTCCAGAACTATAATACCGGAGATTTTTCCACGATATGCAGAGATGGAATATTCAGGATATCAAAAGGTGAACTAAGTAATCCCGTGAAGGGTCTGAGAATAAGCGACAACATGCTTCGGATTCTACAGTCAATAGAGGCTGTCTCAAAGGAACTACTGTGGGTCAAATGGTGGGAAGTCGATATCCCAATACTGCTCTCTCACTTCCTTGTTGACAAGGTGAGAGTAACAAAATCAAGAAAATAACTCTCTAGAACTAGGATTTATTGAAAAACGGTTTGACAATGTTCCTGCTGAACAGCGAACAGCTTTTCTGCCATATTGAGTTCACGGTTGATTGCCCCACCATTCAAGTTCCAAAAACCTCATATTGGATAACGCGTACATTCCATCGTCTAAAATGGCATTAGACAAAGAAACTTCTGCGATGATTCTCATAGAGAAGCTGGCCCAACTCAAAATCGGAGCAATAGCGCTAACCAAGATCGAAAAGATCGCTGCGAAGATTGGCATTGACGAAACTAAACTCTTGGAACTCTACATCAAAGCAAAGAATGCAGTTTCTAAAACAATGTTCGCCAAAACACCATTCCAAAGAAGAATACTGTTCCTTCCCCAATGCCTAAGATCGAAAGACTGCCCCGCGTCTCTAAGCGAGTCTGGCTACATCTGCAAGAGATGTGGAAGATGCGGAATACATCGAATTGTCTCAAAAGCCTTGGAACTCGGATACAAGGGCGCCTTCATCCTCTCAGGTGGAAGCATGGCAGGACATATACTCAAACAAGAAAGACCGTCGGCGTGCATAGGCATTGCCTGCCTCAAAGAACTTGTACTTGGAAGCTTCGTCTGCGAAAAGTTTGGAACAATAAGTCATTGCATTGCGTTATCGCGCGATGGTTGCGTTGAAACAGAGGTTAACTGGAACACGGTTGACAACGCTCTTTCTATGAATCTGAACTCAACTTAGACTCCAATCCATCGCCTCAACTCTTCCGGTGTGAGAAAAAACTTAAGCCCGTAGAGTGCAAATCTACTGTGCGAGGTGCTATGTTGAGCTTCCTACCGGGATTAGCTGCGGGAGGGTTGCCAAGTGCCTACTGGACACGTCCAGGCGGCTGGCTAAGTTTCGCTCATGGACACTACTACCCATACTACGGCCCACCCTACGCCTACTACGGCCCACTGTACTACCCCTCCGATGGAATTCCCTACCATTGGCAGTACCACCAACCTTACTACTTGCCCTACTACCAGTACTATGGATGCCCGTGGTAGATCGAGCAATAACCCTCTTTTTTTGTTTCGACATGAAACTCGAAGGT
>CAYXJU010000057.1:0-8261 GCA_964464765.1 uncultured Candidatus Bathyarchaeia archaeon
GCGGTTCTGAAACCACTAATGACGTCTTTCGCAGACTGGATCAAGAGATGTTTGACCTGTACTGGAGTCTTCATCTTTTCCAAGCGGCCGATTCTAAAGTAGATTGGTGGATGTGGATCCCACATCAGCCATGCCATGATTCTAGATTGGGGAACTCTTTCCAACTGAAGCCTCCGGAATCCTATCTTTCGCAGCGCTTCAGCCAGGACCTTTGGCTGGCCCATAACAACTGCGGAATAGAGGTCAGCTCGGGTTTCAAAGAACTTCGCAATGAAATACACGACTCCCATGGCTATTATTATGTATAGGAATGGTGAGAACATTACTAGTTTTAGGAGCACGTATATTCTGAGCAAGAATTCTGATGACATTAATCCAAACAGCCAAAGGGAGTCGCGACCCTTCAGGTGACCCATTTCATGTCCTACAACATTGAATATCTCATCATCCTCCAATTGAACGAGTAGACCGGTAGTTATTAGCACAGTTGCACGATTCGGGCTTGGTCCCGCAGCGGCGGCGTTAGGTAACATGGTATTAGAAATGGTTATTTTGGGAGTTGGTAAACCAAACCTGTCCGCCGCCCTCTTCACAATATCATAAACGTTAACGTTCTTGGTGGACATTCGTTCGGGTTCACATTCGAATCCATATTTCTTGAAAACCTCTCCAGCCTGTTCGCAAGTTGGTTCTATGCCCATTGCAAATGTCTTCTCGTAGATCTCCCTCTTCATCTGCTCTACAAGATTCTTGCCATACTGCTTTTGGAACTGTGCGAACCGTTCCACCGGAAGATGATACTGTAACAGGTGCACAGTAGGGTTCTTGGAGTCGATCCTCCATTTTCCAAGTCTCAAAACAATTTTGTTAGCAAAGAGTACTGTCACAAGTTGAAACCCTATTATTACGATAGTTGCATACCATCCCAAGAAACTGAATACTAGGATACTGAGCGCTATCGAGATCACGTACATGACGATCATATTGCTTCTGAAGAGCTTGTCCATCGATCGTTTCTTCATTGACGGCATCGTCTCTGGAATGATCTTCTCACCTTTGACCCAAGCGAAGTACAGCGTCGTCTTTCTGACATTCTCCTCATACAGTTGGACAGTGATATCGAGATCTTCTTTCAAGCCGTCCAAGTTTTCTTGTTGGACTAATTCGCTACTCGGCCGCATCTCAACAAGAACTGGTTTCTGAGCTTTCACGTCGACGTCGATCCACCAGAATCCCTGTGGCTCGATGGCTCGAAACGAAAGAACATATTGACCGTCAGTCATTCCTTTCCACGTGTAGCGGATGACTTCAGGATGGGAAAGCACATAATACTGGTGTATGAAGTTCAGTAGATCAGTCAAGTATATTGGAGCTACTTCGGTGTCTATGGTGAATCTCGTCGTTAGCATCTTGCTCATAACTGTACAGAGTTACCTCGACTGTTAAGATTTGTGAATCTGATCAACAGCCTCTTAACGTTGGCAGATAATCCTCAGTCCAAGTGGAAGCACAAACCAACGAGAGGCATGTACACAGAAAGATAGTTGATCGATAGTGCATGAACTTTCACAGTTTCTAGTCAAATCGCTTTTATTCGATGCTTCTGGTTGACTGTTAGATCGACGATGGTGAAAATAGGTTCCAGTTTACATAAGATGGAGAGTAGCGTAACCAAACCAACAAACGCTCACGTAATCTCCTTCTTCCTCATACTCCTTTCAATCTACGGGATTCTATCAGCCATCAAACTCCCCAACAATCAAATGATTTCGATGCTGATTTTCGCTTCAACTGTAGCTGGCACCCTCCTGTTCTGGAATTTCAGGCTGGCTTTCGCATTGGGAGGAGTGGGCATATTGATGGCCTCCAAGATTCTCAGCCTAGACCTTATGATCGATTACATGAGCCTAGATGTAGTCGTGTTCCTTGTCTCCATGATGATTATCGTCGAGACAATGGAGAGAACCGGAATATTCCATGCGACAGGCAATTATCTTGTGAGGATCTCGAACAACAACCCAAGGAAACTAATTGTGTCATTCATGCTTCTTGCTGCTCTTCTTGCGGCAATGATAGATGAAGTCACGGCCATCTTGATCATAGGAACGATAGTCATTGAAACATGTCAAAGTCTGAAACTCGAACTGAAGCCGTTCATGTTGTCTACCGTCTTCGCGATCAATATTGGAAGTGCCGCCACAGTTCTAGGAAATCCGGTTGGGGTTCTCATCGCTTTCAAAGCTGGCCTGTCATTTGAGGACTTCTTGTTCTGGGCGACGCCTATTGCCCTTCTATCTCTAGGGGCAACGATTTTGATCGCATTGACCTATTTCAGGAAGCAACTAGTATCCTTGAGCAGCCCATTCGACTCTCAGATGCAGCCGCAACCGGATTGGAAGATAGATCGGAAAAGTTTCCTTACGCTGTCTCTTTTCCTCTTGACCCTAATTCTAGTTGGACTTCATGTTAGGCTTGAGACTCATCTGAATCTCGAAAGGAACACTCTTCTGCTAGCTATCCCATTCGTTGCAGCAGCTCTGGCGTTGACTATCGAACATAAAGAAGCAAAAGAAATAGTTGAAGGCGGAGTGGACTGGTGGACCCTCTTGTTCTTCATGTTCTTATTCGCTAAGACAGCAACACTCGAAGAAACTGGTGTCATCAATCTTGTGGCCAGCAACATCATAAACATTGCAGGTCAAAACGAGTTAATACTCTCCACAATCTTAACTTGGCCCATGATGTTCTTATCAGGAACAATTGATAATGTCCCACTGATAGCTGCTCTCATTCCAGTAGTTCATACAATCGAGCAGAACGGCATAGCTGTCTACCCCTATTGGTGGACAATTCTCTTTGTCGGTTGCTTCGGCGGCAACATGACTCTCGTCGGTTCCACGGCAAACGTGGTGGCACTTGGACTAATGGAGAAGAAAATCGGTTACAGTATCGGATTCATGGAGTGGTTCAAGATCGGTTTTGTCGTCTGCGTCATAACACTCGCAATCGCCCAACTTATGATATTGCTTGTTCAACCACACCCCATATGACAAACACCCTAGACTTGGACCCCATCTCAGAGTATCCTTCGTCGCGACCCTGTATTCTATCCTTATGTGGATCGTGTGGGGAGATTAAGTTAGCAGTTTTGTGTTAATTTTGAAGTGTGAACTCTCGAATATTTGTTTACAATAGTTTAAGAGTCCAGGCTGCGAAGCTGGTACGGAGTTGCATTCATGCCTCCTGGAAAACTTTCTGAGGGCAAGACAAAGATTATCGAACCAGCCGACGATTCCGACCAAGTAACGTTATTCTTTAAAGACGACGTTACCGGCGGCGACGGAGCAAAACATGATGTACTAGTTGGAAAAGGACGTGTGAACGCTGCAATTTCTGTTCGTCTTTTCAAACTCCTTGAGGAGAACGGGATCAAGACACATTTCATCAAGCAGATTGGCCCGAACAAACTGATTGCCAAGAAATTGAAAATGATACCTCTCGAGGCCGTATGCAGAATCCTAGCAGCCGGTCACATTGTAGGTTTGGGAAAATACTTCCAATACCGTCAGAAACTCAACCCACCCGTTGTGGAGTTCTACCTGAAAGATGATGTGTTGCACGATCCAATGTTAAACCGTTTCCACATCAGAGCTCTGGGCTTGGCAACGGAACCGGAGATCGTTGAGATGGAGGAGATGACGGTCCGATCGGCGAGCGTCTTGGAGAAGTATATGAGCGAACGAGCGATGTTACTCGCTGATTTCAAACTTGAGTTTGGCAGAGACTCGAAAGGAAATCTTGTCGTTGGAGATGAGTTGAGTACCGATTCTATGAGACTCTGGGACAAAAAGAGCTTCGAGATTCTCGATAAGGATCGTTTCAGGAAGGATATGCCGCAGATTATGGAACTTGCGTATCTCGAACCGCTTAAGAGAATTTGTGGTGAGAACAGTGTACCTAGTTGAGATAGTTATTGGGAACAAGCCTCAGGCCAAGGATCCGGAAGGAGAGACCATCATGAAGGATCTGATGCACAAGAGTGGATATAACTGCGTCAAGGAAGTTCGCACCGGAAAATTACTGAAGGTTCAGATCGAAGCGAACAGCGAAGAAGAAGCCAGACAAAAAGTCTTCAACATGTGCAATGACCTGCGAATCTTCAATCCCGTAGCTCATTCCTGCAAGATTGAGATTAGGGGCAAGACATGAAGGTCGCTGTTATCCAGTTTCCCGGAAGCAACTGTGACCTAGACACACTACATGTGTTAAGAGACGTTGTGAGAGTTGACGCGGATCTCATATGGCATAAGAACTTTAGAGACTCCAGCTACGATGCCGCGATTCTACCAGGAGGATTCAGTTACGGCGATCATCTCAGAGCAGGAATAATCGCAGCCTACTCGCCAGCCATGACCCCCATTAAAGAGATGGCAAAACAGAACAAGCCTGTCTTGGGAATTTGCAACGGATTTCAAATCCTAGTCGAATCCTCGCTGCTACCTGGAGCTCTTCTCAGGAACTCCGGCCTGAAGTTTGTCTGCAAATGGACAACGCTTCGAGTCGAAACAGAGCACTCAGCCTTCACTGCATTCTACAAGAAAGGGGAAAACGTCAGGATGCCCATAGCACACAATGAAGGAAGATATTTCGTTGAAGAAGAGACGCTGAAAGACCTCGCTCGAAACGATCAGGTTCTATTCAGGTATATTGGCGAGAATCCAAACGGAGCGGTCGACGATATTGCGGGTGTCTGTAACGAAGATAGAAACGTTGCTGGCTTAATGCCTCATCCCGAAAGAGCAAGTGAAAGCGTTCTCGGTTCTGATGATGGCCGAAAAATGTTCGAGTCGATGCTGAAGTGGCTCAAATGACATTGGCAGAAGTAGAAGTGACACTGACGAAAGGAGAAGTTGAGTACGCCAGAAAACACCTCCGAAGAGAACCGAACGCACTTGAGTGGGCGATGATAGACGCTGAATGGAGCGAACACTGCAGCTACAAGTCATCAAAACCATACCTGAAACTCTTGCCGACCAAAGGTAAGAGAGTCATACTCGGCCCCGGATATGATTCAGGCGTGGTCGACATAGGCGGCGGATACGTGGCAACAGTCCATATCGAGAGCCACAACCATCCGAGTGCAATCGACCCGTACGGTGGAGCCGCGACGGGAATTGGCGGAGTCGTGAGGGACATACTATGCATGGGTACCAGACCCATAGCCTTCCTCGACTCTCTGAGGTTTGGATTGATAGACAAAAGCCCACATTCACGATGGCTCTTCAAACACGTTGTCAGGGGAATAGCGGACTATGGAAACTGCATAGGCGTTCCAACCGTCGCAGGTGAAGTTGAATTCGACGAATCTTTTGAAAAGAATTGCCTAGTAGACGTTGTAGCTCTTGGAATAGGTAGAAAGGGAGACATAGTCCTCGCCAAGGCGAGCAAACCCGGAGACTCTGTAATCCTTGTGGGAGGGTCGACTGGACGAGATGGAATTCACGGCGTTACATTTGCCTCAAGAGTCTTGACAGACAAAAGTGAAGATGATCGGTCAGCCGTTCAGATACCAGATCCATTCACGAAGAAGTTGATTATGGAAGCTACGCTTGAAGCCACATCAACAGGCCATGTCCGTGGGTTGAAGGATCTTGGAGGCGGCGGCCTCACTTGTGGCATATCCGAGATGGCCGACAAGGGAAGGACTGGAATCCAAGTTGACATCTCGAAGATTCACTTACGCGAAACGGGATTGACCCCCACGGAGATAATGATCTCCGAATCTCAAGAGAGAATGGTGTTCATTGTCGGAAAGAACCATGAACGAGAGATATGCAATATCTTCGAAAAGTATGAAGTACCCTACAGAAGAATTGGAGAAGTCATCAAAGAGAGACAGATAGTCGTAAAGGATAAGGAAAGAGAACTAGCACGTATCCCGACACAGTTTTTGGCGAACGCACCAATAATACATCGGAAGCTTAAGAGACCCAAGAAGCAGATCGGAGGGAAACCTAAGCCCCCGAAAGACCTTGCCAACGTCGTTATGGAACTCCTAGCAACGCCAAATATTGCAAGTAAAGAGTGGGTATTCAGACAATACGATCACGAGGTTGGAGTTAGAACCATCGTCAAACCCGGTCAAGGCGACGCCGCTGTCATGAGACTCCCAAACGGAAAATTCGCCGCTATTAAAGCCGATGGAAACGCCGGCCGTTGTTATGTCGATCCCTACGTGGGAAGCGCTAGCTGCGTTGCAGAAGCCTGCAGAAACATCGTTGCAGTCGGTGCAGAACCAATAGCCATGCTGGATCACTGCCAATTCGGAGACCCCAACAACCCTGAGGTATTCTGGACATTCGTTCAAACAATGAGAGGCATAGCTGACACATGCAAGAAATTCTCTTTGCCATGTATCGGAGGAAAAGTCAGCTTCTATAACGAGGACACTGAGACTCGGACCGCAATAAAACCAACCCCCGTAATAGTGGTCGTTGGACTCATCGATAGACAAAATCAGATAACAACTTCAGGCTTCAAACAAGGAGATTCCATAATCGTCGTAGGGAAAACGAAGAAGGATCTGAGAGGATCAGAATACTACAGGCTTAGCGACGCCTCAAATGGAACCCCACCTTCAATCGATCTTGGATTAGAGAAACGAACTCTAGATGCAGTGTTGGAATCGATAAAGCGTGGCTATGTCAAGTCGTGTCACGACGTATCAAAAGGAGGCTTGGCAATCGCTTTTGCGGAGATGTGCATAGAAGGAAACATCGGTGCAACCATTGATCTGAAGAAAAGACAGAATGCGAAACTAGGAGATGACGAGATACTTTTCTCAGAATCGAATGCCAGATTCATTCTTTCAACCAAACGAGAGAAGGATGTTCTGAAGTTCTTCTCCAAACGCAGGATCCCCACTGCAAAAGTGGGCGAAGTGAAGGGTGATCGCCTTGAGATCGTTACTCGAAACAACACGGTAACCTGTGCCCTCCAAGACATGAAAGCAGCATACTCGAAGTCGATTGAGAGGCTTGTTGAATGACAATAGTGAGAGAGAACTGTGGAGTTGTAGGTGCCGTAAGAAAGAACGGCAACACAGTCGAGAACATCTGGCTCGCGCTCCTTACACTACAACATAGAGGCCAAGAAGCCGCGGGAATCTACACACATGATGGAGATAGGTTCTACCATGAGAAAACCCTCGGGTTAGTCCCTGGACTGGAAAATTTCGCACATCTCAGAGGCAACATTGGAGTTGGTCACACACGTTATTCCACCGTTGGCAGACCAGCTTCAGAAGAGATACATCGAGGCGATTTCTCAATCGACCGATTCGCCCAACCATTCTTTGTCGACTACCAAAGAAAGGGAATAGCGCTAAGCCATAACGGTAACTTGGTCAACAAAATCGTACTCGGAAAACAATTGCTTTCTTCAGGCATCTTCCTATCATCAGACTCTGATAGCGAGATCACATTGAAGATCCTCGTGAAGGAACTCATGAAGACGAAAGACCTTGAGGCCAGCGTTGCAAATTGCATGTCACAATTGGAAGGAGCTTATTCCATAACTGCCGTCACCGGTGAAGGCGAGGTTTTTGCCTTCCGAGACCCCAACGGGTTCAGGCCACTCTGTTACGGGATGAACGAGAATCTGACAATGATGGCATCAGAGAGTGTTGCTTTGAACGTGAACGGAATTACATCAATCTCAGATATTGCACCAGGCGAACTCGTAGTATCAAGCGCGGACCACGAGACATGGAGGAAAATCGTATGCCCCTGTACGCGGAAGGCGCATTGCATGTTCGAGTACGTCTACTTCAGTAGACCAGATTCAACTCTTGAGGGAAAAGATGTTTACACTGTCCGAATAAATCTTGGAAGGAACTTGGCTAAAACCTATCGTACAGATGCCGATGTAATAGTGCCCGTTCCCGACACTGCTCGACCAGCCGCGGAGGGAATCTCGCGTGAGACAGGCATCCATGTTGCTGAAGGTTTAATCAAGAACCGGTATGTGGGCAGAACATTCATCATGCCCGAACAGAAAACTCGAGCCAACTCGGTAACCATTAAACTGAACCCAGTCGGCTCAGTCCTGAAAGACAAGAAGGTAGTTCTTGTCGATGACAGCATAGTGAGAGGAACAACATCAGGAAAGATAGTTGACCTCGTTAGAAAAGCCGGAGCCAAAGAGGTTGAATTATGGATTACATGTCCACCTATCACATCTCCATGTTTCTACGGGATCGA
>CAYXJU010000058.1:0-8212 GCA_964464765.1 uncultured Candidatus Bathyarchaeia archaeon
AACTGCATTAAGCATCGTTATCCAGATGCCGTGGAGGTATCCGTCTGCGGACTTGCATTCGAAATACATGAAGGTGAAAAGACTGTTATTCTGGGATCAAATGGTTCCGGCAAGACAACTCTCCTATGGCATATCATTGGCATTCTCAAACCTGAAGAAGGTGAAGTCCAAGTCTTCGGAGCCGCGCCGAAGAGCCCGGAATCTCTTCACGGAAAAGCAGCTATGGTCTTTCAGAACGTTGACCATCAACTGATCGGCCCCACTGTATGGGATGATATAGCCTTCTCACCACTGAACTTCGGACACAGCAAAGAAGAAGTCAAGGCTATGGTCGACGCCATCATCAAAGAGATGGGGCTTGAACCTCTTGCCAGACGGATACCTCATTACCTGAGCGGAGGAGAAAAGAAGAAGGTGGCCATAGCCGGAGCAATAGCAACTCATCCTAAACTCCTTATCCTAGATGAGGCTTTAACTGGGCTTGACCCTAAATCGCAGAAGGAGACCTTGGACCTGCTATTAAAGATCAATAAAGAACGTGGCATAGCAATCGTGTTCACTACCCATGACGTAAGCGTGATCCCAGGCTTTGCGGACACAGCATACGTCCTCTCTCGCGGAGAACTGATCTTCAAGGGCAAACCACTCGAGCTTTTCACGAACCCAAAAATCCTAGACCACGCCAACATAGAGTCACCGCCGCTAATCGAATTGCTTGGTGCCCTCAAAGAGAGAGGCCTGCCCGTAAGCCCTACGAACAACCCTCGAGAAGCTTTGTCTCAGCTACTACCTCTACTCAACACAAAAGAACCTTAGAGCACTTCGGCATAAGGATCGGACCTATTGAAACCAAAGCTGAAGAAACATGGATGGCAGAAAAAAATGGAGATGAAGAAGAGATCCTTCAGCAGCGGTTCCACAGATGTATTCGAGCAGTATTCTGAAGAGTATGACTCGTGGTATTCTCGACATAAAGAGGTCTATGAATCCGAGGTATTGGCAATCAAGGACTTGGGCCTTAGAGGCCTAGGACTCGATATAGGCGTAGGTACAGGCGCATTATCATACCAGACCGGGGTCACCATCGGCATAGACCCATCGCTTCCTATGTTGAGAATTGCCAAGAAAAGGGGAATTGAAGTTGTAAGGGCGGCGGGCGAATACTTACCGTTTAGAGACAGATTCCTAGATTATGTAATCATGACTGTGACCTTCTGTTTTCTTGACAATCCAGGAGAGGTTCTTAAGGAAGCTTGGAGGGTTCTTTGCGAAGATGGTCACCTAGGCATCTGTATAGTAACTCGAGACTCGCCGTGGGGCAAGTTTTACATGAGGAAAGCTTCTATGGGGCACCGCTTCTACCGATTCGCTAGATTCTACACATACACCGAACTCTTAGCAATTCTCAAGGAACATATGTTTGAAACAGTGTCCGTCAAGTCTACCCTGAGCTATCCTCCTCAAGCTGAACATAGGGTTGAAGAACCCTCGGAAAGCACAGTCACGAAAGGCTTCATATGCGTGAAGTCAAAGAAGCTGTAAGAAGTCAAAAGATCATTTCTCATTATGAGTAGAATGCCTGAAAGAGTATGAAAAGGGGATTTATAGTATTAGCCGCTTCATCCCTACATGTCACGTTCTGTATGTCTAAGTTTATTCTACTGACCGATGATCGTGAAATTTTTCTCTTCCTAGATTTTGTCTATCAACGTTCATCTTGGATAATCCTTCCATATCTTCGCAAGCTCGTCCTCCTCGACCCTAGGCTTATCGTAATTTTCAACTTTCCCATCTGTTCTTGTCAGCTGGACTCCATTCCCCTTGGAGACTTCGCCTATTACTGCGCAGATTATGTTCAATTCTTTCAGTCTCCTTTGAGCCTCAGTTAGCTTTTCTGGAGGAATCGTAGCGACAACTGTTCCTGAACTTATCAACCTCAAAGGATCAAAATCCAGTTTGTCAGCGAAGATCTTGGTCTCCTCCCTCAACGGAATCCGCTGTTCTTCGACGGTAATCCCAACATGCAATGACAGCGCCACCTCAATGAGAGCTTCAAGAACTCCTCCACGTGTCGCATCATGCATTGAAGTAGCTCCTGAATTGAATAGCGACAATGATTCCTTCACTACGCTTATCTCCTCAATCAGCCTGCCTGCTCTCACAATTGTTTCGTTCGGAACCATCCTCTCTCTCAGGACATCCGCAAAGTCCAAAGCTATTATCGTCGTTCCCTCTATCCCTGCCCCTTTGGTCAATAGTACAAGATCTCCAGGTCTAGCTGTGCTGGTCATGACGTAAGCCCCTTCAGAAGCTATCCCAAGAGCTGTTGTGGCAATCAACGGCCTCTGTGAACCAGCCGCGTATCCTAGGTGTCCTCCGATAACCGTTACTCCGATCTCCATAGATGCTCTGTGAATATCATTTGTAACCTCGTTAACCAGATCCTCAGAATATTTCTCCGGAAATAGAATAACTGGAATTATCCAACAGGGTTTAACACCTCGAACGGCGATGTCGTTACAAGCTATATGCACAGATAGCCAACCGATATGTTTGACAGCGCCAACAATGGGATCGGCGTGGGCAACGAGAACCTTCCCATTGAGCTTCACTATAGAAGCATCTTCACCGAGAGCTGGGCCACAGATGACTCTAGGGTCATAAGTTCCAGTCCTACCCAACACGTATTTCTCTAAGAAATAAAATGGAAGCTTAGCCACCCCGTCTACCTCCTTTCACCTGAGATACTCGTTTGGTGGTTGTCTGTCATTTGGTGAAGATGGCGGGTCTTAAGGGTTTAGCGGTATGAAAAGCCTCGCTGCATAACAACGAACTTGAACTTCCCCTGATGCAGGCAAATCCCAAATCCTGCCACTCATGAAGTGGAATGTTACCAGAAGCATGTTCCAGAGACAATGCAGAAACCAAATCTACATTAGATCAAGGATAATATGTGGCGTTCCAATGTGCCACGTTTTGTGATATGTTTGGTCATAATGCTTGATCACTAGTTGATAACCTAGTCGTCAGAGAGGCACCGAAAGAAGCTGCTGATGAAATCGAAATCAGCCCTCATATGGCCTAGCCATTTGAGGGACACCGAGTCCTATCCATAGATGTCTTTGTCAGTTACCCGCTTTCTACATCGAGGGTTAGCACAGACTTTCGTTCCTTCCGGCGTGAGTTCGTAGCCCTCCGTCAGATGCCATTCAGTCCCGCAATGGGGACATATCCACCGATCCCTTTTAGGTCATGATCCACCCATATTGACAATCACTCTATAATACGGGATACTGTGAAGCTGTACCTGTCTGATGAATTCAAGCATAGAAAAGACCGTTGAGACCAGTCTCTATGGCTTCACGAGTTTTGGCCTTGCTTTGCTCGTTATGTCAGGGCAGCATTCGCCTCTTGGGATCAGATATCCATGCGGGCATCTTTGCGGGTGATCTAATAAGATGCACAACGCGTTAGCGAAATCTTTGTCTATGTGATGTTCGATTCCGCATACACTCTCGTGATCTATCTGTGTGTGAAGCATTTTTTTCGTTATCACTTCTATAAGCTGATGATTTCGAATAATTCTTCACGCGATCTTTCTTCCTTCATCGGTGAGTCTGGCTCCTCTCCTCGGTTTGTAGACAACGTATTTCTCTTTCTCCAATTCTTGCAGCATCTCAACCACGCTTGGAGGAGTTATCTTGACATAGTCTGTAATCCACTTTATCTGCACTAGGTCTTGATCCTTCTCAGTTCATACCCACAGCGCCTTGAGATAGTTTTCGATACTTTCTTTGACCGACTTCTTGCTCAGCGTGTCCCCATCCACTCATGTCAACAACCACAACTTCAGCACAGATATTGCAGATCTGCTATCCTGATGACTTAAAGCGTGCGAGAGGTAAGCCTCTATGTCCACGCTTAGATGAGTCATTCACGATATCAGTCCAGTAGACTAGATGCGGTCTCTAATATGTCACGATCTAGTAAGAACCTTCAAACTCGCTTTTTCTGAGTCAAAGGCGCAGGTTTTTCAATGGGCTTCAAAGATTCCTCTATCTTTTTGACGATTTCCGTGAATGCCTTTGCTGCAGGAGACTCTGGATGCTCGATTACGAACGAGATACCTCTATCTGAATCGTCGCATATCCTTGGATCAAGCGGGATCCTGCCAAGGAATGGGGCTTCCATCTCTTCAGCGATCTTTTGCCCTCCTCCAGTCTTGAAGAGATTAATCTCAGTCCCGCATGTAGGGCAGATGAGTCCACTCATGTTCTCAATGATCCCTATGACAGGAATCTTCAACTGCCTAGCAAACGTAACCGCCTTCTTCACGACAATCTGTGATACCTCGGATGGAATAGTCACTATTACGACTCCATCCATCTCAGGGATTAGCTGCATTACACTCAAAGGCTCATCCCCAGTACCTGGTGGCAAGTCGATGAGAAGGATGTCAAGGTCGCCCCAGACAATCTCTGATAGAAACTGACGGATTGCACCCATTTTTAGAGGACCCCTCCAGATGACAGGTGTATCATCACTCGGTAGAATAAGATCCATTGACACAACCTTCACTCCGAGCGGCCCTGAAGCAGGAAAGGCGCCCGGCGGTCCCAATGGAAGTTGTTGTCCTCTCATGCCGAGCATCTTTGGAACGCAAGGACCGTGTATATCCGCGTCTAGAATGCCGATACTACAATCGTTCGAGGCAAACGCTATCGCCAAGTTGACCGTTGTAACTGACTTTCCAACACCACCCTTGCCGCTAATAACTGCTATCTTATGCTTGATCTTACTCATTCTAATCTTCAGTAACTTTCTCTCCTCGTAGATCCTTTTCCTATTGTCTGTACAGTGATCAAATTTGTTGCAACCCTCGCATTCACCATTGCATTCTGTTTCCATCTCTTTGCACACCTCGGTGTGAGCGTAGTTAAGAAAAGAAAGCATTTTAAATCCTTTTGGTTACACTTTGTCAACGAATAGAGTTGAACCATATGGCTGCAAGAATGGGAGGTTTCGGATTAGGGCCTAGCGGTCAGTGTGTATGCCCTCGTTGTGGATATGTGGCACCACACGTGAGAGGCAGCCCGTGTTACATAATGATATGCCCACGATGCGGGACGCCGATGACGAGAGGTCTGTGAAGAACCACCTTCAAGTTGGAAAGAACAGAAATGTCGGGCGTCTATGCACAGGCGGTTCTCGTCAAAGAAGGTTGATAATGCTATGGATGACCTGAGATTTCGGGCAAGGCTACGTTGGGACGGAGAAAGTGGCGGAGAGGTGAACACGGGGAGATTTCGAGGTCTGAAACTAGATATGCCAATTAAGTTCGGTGGAAAAGGGAGATACATATGCCCAGATGAACTTTTCCTCTCCAGCGTGGCCGGTTGCCTACTAACAACATTCCTCTACTTCAGAAAAAGATTCGACGTCCACTTGAAAGGTTTTGAAATCTCCATTAACGGAACATTGCATGCTAGATCGGACGGTTACAAAATGTCCGAAATTAAGGCGACCATATTTGCCAAAACGAAGAAGAAAGACGAGGTAGGTGTAAGAAGATGCATCAAACTAGCAGAAGAATACTGCCACATCACACGCGCCCTCGAGAAAACAGTCCCTATCAAGATCATAGAGAGGATAAAAGTGGTGAAGTGACTGGTGCAGAGCTATGTTCAATTTGAGAAGCTATGCAGATGAGAATTGATCATTGGAACGACATACGAGACTTGACAGCCACGAAATCTAACTCAAGCATCTTCCAATAAACGAAGGTTCTTGATGCTGCGAGGACTGGTCTTAGTCTTCTCGCTGGTTTAGTGACAGGAGTGGGCGGTCTAGCAATCCTTCTGATGGGGAAAGTGGACAGGAACATTCTCGACTTAGTTTGGGAGCGTAGTTTCCGCATGATGCTTATGGTCTCATTCGTGTCGCCTACTCCAAAGGCCATGGAATTGGCGGGATGAGAAGGCTGAAGGAACGCTACATTTTGAAGGGTACACAGTGAAGCTTCTCGATTCTCATAGTCGACTTGGCGGCTCATGTAAAAATAACCGGTCTGCATAAGGGGTGTGGCACCCGCTCCTGAGAAGCTTCGAAAAGGGTTAGTCATCTTGGTTAGCATAGCTATTCATAATATGCCTGAGGGGCTCGCGGTAGCCATGGGTTTCAGCGCCGACTCAAAACTTAGCCTTGATAGCTTTGGTTATAGAGATCCACAATGTGCCGGAAGGTGGTAGGTATAACCCTCGGTGTTCTGACTGCCTTGCTATTGATGACTTATCTGAGCAGTCCCAAACTGGCGATCGAAGGTTGCCACCGAGTTTCGATTATCCGGTAGGCGTCATTGGTTCCAGTTCTTTTCTCTGAAATGCGTCTAGGGTTTGCCGGAGATCAATGTTGTCAGGTATTCTGTAGATCTTGACAAAATTGTCCTTCAGGACATGAAACGGGCCTTCCCCGAGCTCTTTCGCCAATAACACGTTGACCTTGTGCTCAATCAAGAACTGGGCAGATGTGATCCCTCTCTTCTTTTCGAGTCCAACCCCGGGGTTCTGTGAGGCAAACCATTTCTCGACTTTCCCCTTGTCGATGTCGATGAACAAGAAATATGGAGCCTTTCCGAGGTGTGGGTTAATCTTTGACTCTAGTCCTACGTCGTTGTCAATTGGAACCGCTACTCTGTATGCTTCTATCTCGGCTGGTTCTACATGGATAGTTAAGGAATCGATCTCCCCTATGCCGTCCTTAATCTTTCGTTCTATCTCGTCGGAGATGGTATGTGCCCTCTCAACAGCCATTTCCTCCTCAACTTCGACATGCATCTCGCCAAACACGAATGGCCCTGATCTCCTTATCTTTGCATCATGAACACCTTTGACTCCCGATACTCCTTTTGCAATCGTCTTGATACGATCGATCCGATCCGGCCTCAAGCAAGCATCCATCAGAACCAGAACCGTATCCTTAGCTAATCCAACGCTTAGTTTCACAATAGCGATGCCTATGATTAAACCAGCCAAAGGTTCAACCCATAAAACACCGAAATGTGAAAAGAGTATCCCGCTGAAGACCGCGAGAGATAGATACACGTCCACCATCGAGTGCTTGCTCTCTCCTATCAACGCCCGCGAATTTATCTCCCTACCCGTCTTTCCCTTGTAACGAGAGAGCAAATACGAAAACATCATTGAAAAAATAGCTACAGAAACCGCCAAGAAAGGAAACGAGATCGTTGAAGGACTGGAGAATTTCTTAATCGACTCCCACAACATTTCTATCCCCGACGCAAGTATGACGACCGCGACCGCGAGAGAAGCCAAAGTCTCACCCTTGTAATAGCCATAAGGAAACTTTTCAGTAGGCTTCTTCTGAGCCAACCTTAAACCCAACCAAACCGCTAAAGAAGCTAACACATCAGAAAGGGAGTGCACGGCATCCGCTAACAAAGCGATGCTTCCTGAAAGAAACCCGATAAACCCCTTCAATACGGCTAGCAAAGCTACAGCTATAGTAGACAGTTTTGCGGTTGTCTCTCCTTTCTTGAGAGAAGAAATTTTGTCAGTGGTTTCAGTCATAACTCAACATATTACGTGCTTATGCACAAAACTCTATTAAGCCTTTCTTCACTCCGAGAGAGATGTCTGCAAAGGAGCGGCCTTACGCGCGGCCCACCCTGTTCCATGTCGCATGTGCGTGGCTCCTCTACAGGTAATGCTGAAGACGTCGCTACGGTCGCCATAATCTTATTTTGAAAAGATCAGTAGCGACGTAGCTGAATTTCAGTAGGGCAGTCGATCCAACGAGTCTTCCACGGCCCTGTGGGTAAAGCTTTCTTTACAGCACCAACGTTCTCAGTGATGAGTGCCAGACCCTTGCTTTGAAGCCCTTGAAGACAAGCTACCATTCAATGATATGTTGGGCTGGTCTGGTTGCATTTTGTAACCAGAATGACCCGAAAATGATTTATTTCTTAACATCATAGTTCTCGACGGTGAAAACATGAAGATTTGTGTGTCGGCGGTGCAAGGAAGTTTAACTGCTCCAGTCGATCCTCGGTTTGGACGATGTGCATACCTCGTCATCGTAAACGCGGACAGCATGGCATTCGAGGCTTTACCTAACGTTGGTGCCGGAGCTATGCATGGGGCCGGTGTTCAAACAGCGCAGATGGTTGCAAATAGAGGGGTTGACGTAGTCATAA
>CAYXJU010000059.1:0-8210 GCA_964464765.1 uncultured Candidatus Bathyarchaeia archaeon
CGAGAGTCATCGTAGCCGCCTAGAAGCCTCCGATAAGGGCTTGTTCTGTCAACTCACCAACTCGCATCGAGGTGACCACCCAGATCGCCCCTACGAACTCAGGAACGGTGACGTGATGACCACGCACAGGAATCTGATTCGGCACCGATACCGGCTTCTTCAATGCTGGAGGGCTGGTCGGAGCGGTTGTTAGTTCAGGAACCAGGTCTTCTACGGAAGTGTCTTTTTGGAGGTCTACCAAGAAATCAAAATGCAGGAAGCAGTCAGGAACCCATTTTGAACCTGGAGGCAGCTCCACAATATGGAAAATAGCATCCTCCCTGCTTTGCATGACGATGTCTACTCTTCTCTTTGAATCTTGAGGTGGGCTTCGAAATCGGAATTCTATCCTTTCCGGACATTCTTCAAGGACTTTCTCTGATTGCAGGCTAAGTCCGAACCAGCAAGTAAGATTATCCACTATCTTTCTGGTCTTGTAAGTGACTAGATATGATTTTGTTGAGGCTGAATCACGCATGGTTGCATGGTAGGATTCAAAATCCGGTTCCAGCGTTAGATGATCAATAACGGACTTCCTTTCAGTTGGAGGATATAGAGTCTCTTGGCCTTTATTGTACCATCGGGGGCTCCGAACAACAAGGCCGGGAAAGAAAAGCAACCGACGTCCTGGCGTAAAACACAAAGCACCAAAGACGAAAGACCTAGTTGACCTGTAAAATAGGTAATTGATTCTGCCTATTGGCTTCGCTTCATCTATCAGAACTCCAAATGGTCTAACAAGAGCACTATCAGAATTTTGTGCTCTACCTTTCCCAAAGTCACGGAAGTCTAGCGTGATTGCTATCAGATCGTTTTGCGACATTCTTATTCTCTTAATAGGATTCAATGTCTCGTGTTATTCTAACCTATGGCTATAGTCACATGCCTTCCCACAGGATGGACGTCACCATGTTTGGTCATCCTCTTCCACCGGGCACTGCGTTAATATAGCTTAGATGTGTGTCCAGGGATTCTAATGTGACGGTCTACTGACTCACAAAGACCTTGATGTCCAGATGGTCGTCGGACCGCTTACTTAGATCTCGTTCAAGGCCTTTGGGATTTCTCACCGCTCTCCTCGGATCGTATACAAAGCAAATCAATGTTCTGCAGTTGGGATGCTCTCTGTATCGGGATATGTCGACCAATAGTTGATCGCCGATGTCCTTGTCGTTCAAGTCAAATTTTGTTTCGATGACTATTCCTTCTTGTTTCAACAGGAAGTCCATTTTTGAGGCAGCGCCGGCATACGTTGGGGTCCATTCCTCGAGTCTGACGTCATCAAAGAATACCTTCAGTAGAGCACGCAATAGGTCCTGAACATCATACTCATCATTAATCTTCAGCGTGTCACGTTTATCACGACGCCGCTGCATCTCTTGAACGACTGTATGGAATCTTTGCAGGATCAGCATAACGTTCTCAACAGGTTCTCGGGTCTTGAGAGTATCCTTGGTGGACATTCTTACCTCAATCTGGCGAAGAATCCTCTTGGCCTTCTCTATGAAGTCTTCAACAGCAGAAATCCTGCTCATCTGACGTAGGACTACTGCTTTGTATCGTATGTGTGGGGGCGCTATAAGGTCCGGGACTTGAGGATAGGTTGTGATAAAGGTTTTTGGCATCTCCTTCTCTATTAACTTCTCAGCAGACACACCCCAGACATGTGTTTCCATCGAATCCAAGAGATCAATTTCTTTGTCGAACTTCTGAAGACCTCGAATGAAGGACAGATCAGAGCGAATATTGGAATGTATTGCTCTGGCTTTTTCTATGATGTCTGACAGACGAGCCTCGATCTTATCCAATTTGATTTCTTTATGCTTCTTCCTCACGAATGACTCTACGTCTTCATAGGTTCTTTCCTGCCAATAATGTGGGATCTGCGAGATCATTCTGCTTCTCAAGTTGAGTCGTCTGTTGGGTGGCGGCTTTTCGAATTCTAGATAGTAGAATTCAGCGTATTCTCGCAGCCAGGAACCACTCCACGATTCATCTATTTCCAATAGAGTATCGTAGATTGTTTCTAGATCGTCGTAACATTTCTTGAGGTCACTTCCCACCTCTTTGTCTAGGCAATCTACAGCCTTACTAAGCTCGGCTAGAATACTGTGGGTCTCGGGGATGGCCATGTTATCTTCAGCTCACAGTTCCTTGTTCTTTCCTCAGTTCTCATTCAACTTCCGAACGTATCTCCTAAAAGAACTTTGGATCTTGTGACCGATGAGAGTGAAGGAAATATGAAAGCAGAACCCAGAATCTACTTCAGCAAAGCCGGGGCTTACTCTATTAGGGAATGTTGTTAGTGAACTCATAGGGCATCTAGTAAGATAACGAGAGGTACGGATATGAAGGATCTTGATGTTCTAACTAGGAAGGAACAGAATGGACTTTTCAACCTAGACCAAGCTCTTTCCAAGTTTGACCAGTTGTTCTTCTCCATCCAGTCCACGATCAATAATCTGATTCCATGCATAGAGCAAACTCATTGTAAGGAAAGTGCAGACCGTCTTAGGGATCTTAGTTTGCGTCTCGAAAGACTATACCATTGTCTGATTGAGGGCGAGATGGCCATACTTGAACTGGCAATGACTTATTATCGGGTAAATTTCGGCCCTTTTCGGGAGAAGCCGGAAACAAAAGCTTTTGATCAGACTGGAGGCGGAAGACAGACCATTGCTTGTGCAACTTCACTTTTCTATGCTTTCACAGTGGAGTATGGGTCGATCTTAGACCTCGGTTTGAAATTAATGCTGATGTTGACGGGTCAAGAATTGCCTTCTCAAGTCACTAGTATTGAAGGTTATGGGCGGTTTGTCAAGATCGTGAGAAATGACGAACAATTACGAATTAAGCTGGAGAAGCATCCGTTAATTGGGCATTGGCTGAAGTATGAACAACTCATGACCTCGATGAAGAACCGAAGAGACCTCTTCATTCATCACCTATACATGTCTACTATAATAGTCTCTGAGCGCACGCCTTTGGGATACATTGAATTAAGCTTCTGGTCACCTGAGATCCACAGATACAGCAGAAGTTCTTTCGACGTGATCAAGGATAGATCTCTTCGCTACAACTATTACTGTCGGGCATCGTTCTATGCATTGCTTAACGTTATCAATGATAATTTATCCAAACTCTTGGCTGCATCTACAGATGGTAAGAATCCCATAAGAAACAAAGACATCTCTCTCCAAGATGAGGAAGAAATGGAGAAGAGCTAGTTGGCGAGTTTCTTACAGAAGAGATCTTGAAGGACTCTGAACGATTGGTTAGTGCAAAGCCAATCCCGACCGAAAAGACTCGCACAGAAAACTTCTCGGTGTCAACATTCTTGAGAGCAAAAATGTTGCTTATCCTTGGCTTTCAGTATTGGCTTGAACAACAGTCTGCAGATCTCGCAGGAAGTTGCTAAGATCCGAAGACCGTACCACAAATATGAAGAGTTTCTTGAACATATCCAATTGGCTGGCGGATTCCAGGTATCTGACATGGATGTCACCCGTAACGTCTTGAGGATAGAGATAGAACTCTTCTGGTAGAGGAAAATGGTAGGCTATCCTATTAGTTTGAGCTAGTTTCGTCTCTTCTGTTCCTTGAATCTCGCCGGTCGTTAGATCAACCTCCTCAGCGTCTACTTCACAGGTAAGCAACTCGGCGTTTGTGACAAGAATCGGGATGAATATCTTTGGACTCGGCATACCGGTGTACGTATGTTTCTCCATGAGCCGAAGCTCATCAAACATGATGCTCTTCATAGCCAAAGATAATTGGTGGCATCCATGATAGATCCGTTCATTGGGAGGCCGTTCTCTTGGTCTATTTGCTCGCTCATATGACTTAACTATCTGATTCTCATCAGCATCAATTGTAATTTCGTGCGCCGCATATGCGAAGCCTTTTGTCCCAAACCAACCTCTTTCTGCATCCAAGAATCCAGTTTGAACGTTCGGCATCACGTCTGGATCAGATTTGAAAACTTTGTCAAGTTGTCTCCCTTTGAAGGGATCAACCTTCGGGTCATCATGCCTTAAGGAATTCTTCCGCATCTTGATAATTGGCAGATAGAAGTTCTCTAGGAAAGGTTTGCTCAGAAAGATCCACCTTTTGTATTTTGGGTGGGACTTCTTGCATTCGATCAACAGATTCACTTTGTGTCCAGCTAGTGAAGCCCATATGTCCAGACTTCCATAGAAGAGGTTTGAAGATATTGGATACTCTTCGGCTATGACCTTCCAACCGCTATTCTTGACTTCCTTCAAGCACCGTTGCTGGAAGAAATCCCCATGAATCGACAGGACTTTCCTCACTAGGTCAGACTCTGAATCGGACCTCACATCAGGCATCATAGTGACATTGTGCCATCCAACATTCTGTCCGTTCTCATACCATAAGTCTAGTCCTAGTTTGAAGATTTAGTCTTTAGTGATATCGGGGTCAAAGCCATAGTTTGTAGGTTGGCTGTGGAATCATGCCAGTAAGTGTGCGAAAACCCTAAGGAAGACTCCTCAATTACATGATAGTGACAAATTTTGTGCCCCCTAGAAGTCCTTACTATGAGTCGTTTCCAATTCCTAATCGGGGTGAGGGCCGTTCAAAGGCCATTGTTTCTGTTTAGATTGCTTGGGCGCAGCGTAATGGGGAGTGAATCATGTTTGCCCCATCTTCATCTCGCTACTGAACTCACATCCTAGAGGAAATGTTGTGGACGTATGACTGTCAAAACCGAACAGCAGACGAGAAGAGACCTGATAGATCCACTCTTGGAAAAGGCAGGTTGGAATCTCAAGGATCGCACCAAAGTAGTGTTGGAGGTAGACACCAAACAGTCCAATTTCAAGACAAGAGACTATCAGACAATTGATGAGACCCTGAGGAATGACGCTGATAGTGCATATGTTGACTATCTCCTCTTGGATAGTGCAGGTTCACCGCTTGCGATAGTTGAGGCTAAACGGACATCACGTGACCCCGTCTTAGGTCAACAGCAGGCTGAGATGTATGCTGACGATATAAATAGCCAGACCGGCAAGGATCTCTTCATTTTCTTGACGAATGGCTTTGAGGTCTGGTTTTGGAATAGGCCTCATGAATCCTTAAGGATGGTTAAGGGTTTCCACAGTCGAGATGCTCTGGAACGCCTCAGATTCCAGAATATCTCCAAGAAAAGCTTCCTTGATGTGCCGATAAGGCCGGAGATAGTTGACAGGCCATACCAGATTGAGGCGGTCAAGCGTGTGCTGGAGGGTACAGAGAGGGGCAGACGAAAATTCCTCATCGTGCAGGCGACGGGGACAGGTAAGACACGTGTTGCAATAGCCATAATTGATGTATTGTTGAGGTCTAATAGGGCGCAGAAGATACTCTTTCTCGCTGATCGAAAGGCTCTGAGAGACCAAGCTTACAATGACGGCTTCAAGGTCTTCTTCCCGAACGAATCAAAGATCCGGGTGTACTCAGGCAATGTTGATAAGAATAAACGGTTATTTGCGTCAACGATCCAGACTTTTCAGGATTGCTATCAGGATTTTTCGCCCGGCGACTTTGATGTAATCATCTCAGATGAATCCCACAGATCAATCTACTACAAATGGAAGGATGTATTCACCTACTTTGACGCTATCGAAATTGGTCTGACAGCCACTCCTGCAGAGCTCATTGATAGGAATACTTTCCGCTTCTTTGAATGTGAGGAGGGAAACCCAACAGCTCTCTACACGTACGAGCAAGCAGTTGAGGACAGATGGCTCGCACCATTCGACATATACGAAGCGAGAACCCACTTTCAGATCGCAGGCATCAAACCTGAAGACGTTCCAAACGAGGTCATAAGGGATCTGGTCGAGAAGGGCATAGAACCTTGGGAGATAAACTTCGAAGGCACAGATATCGAGAAGAAAGTTGCTGTCATCGGCACGAACGAGGCGATTGCAAAAGAGTTTATGGAGAACTGCTTCACAGACGAAACAGGTACCCTACCGGCCAAGACTATCTTCTTCGCAGTCTCAAAAAAGCATGCGAAACGGCTTTGGGAGGCATTCAACAAGCTCTACCCAGAATACAAGGGCGAACTGGCACGATACATAGTCTCAGAAGACCCTAGAGCACAGGATCTTCTCAAGAGGTTCAAACAGGAAAGCATGCCGAGGATTGCAATCTCAGTCGACATGCTCGACACTGGAGTAGACATTCCAGAAGTCTGCAATCTAGCCTTCGTCAAACCTGTCTTCTCAAAGATCAAATTCTGGCAGATGATAGGCCGTGGCACAAGAGCCGACGCAACCTGCAAACACAAAGAATGGCTACCCAACAGAAAGAAGGAAGAGTTCCTCATCTTCGATTTCTGGAAGGTCTTCGACTGGTTCAACATGCACCCTAGCGGAAGAGAATACAAGCCCGCAGAAGCGGTGCCATCAAAGATCTTCCTATTACGCCTAAGACAGCTTGAGCACTTCCACAAACGCAAGAACAAAGAGAGAATCAAACAGGTCAAGGAGAAGATTCTTCAAGACATCAACGACTTGCCAAGAGATTCGGTTGCTGTCAAAGATGCTTGGAGAGATGTTGAGCAAGCATCGTCACCACAATTTTGGGAAAGGGTTGGTGTCAGACCTATCCAGTTTCTACGGACTCGAATCACACCTCTGATGAGGTACAAACCAGGTGTCGACCCTAATCAAGCATCCTTTGCATTGAAAACGGAGCAACTCAGTGTAGCGATTCTAGAGAGGAACAAGGCTGAGTTTGAGCGGCTGAAAGAAGAGATTGGCGAGGTCATGGATTACCTGCCCTTCACAATAAAGCAGGTCAAAGAGAAAGAGGAATTGATCAACAAGATTCAGAAGCCAGCCTTCTGGAAGACCGTAACTTACGAAGATGCGCAGATGCTACTTCGAGACTTGACTCCACTGATGAAGTACAAGAGAAGCGAACCACGCCCAACAATAATTCTTGACATAGATGATGTAATTCAGGAAAGAGACTACATCGACTATGGGCCGGTCACCACCCCAAGATCTATGCTAGTAACCACCTACAGAGACAAGGTAGAGAAGAGAATCAAGCAACTGGCTGAACAGCATCCAACAATACAGAAGATCCGTAGAGACGAGATCCTTACCGAGAGAGACCTCGTAGAACTGGAGAGGACTCTGAATAGTCCAGAGCTATACGTAACTGAGGAGATCCTACAGAGACTATACAAGCAGCACCACGGAACACTCGTCCAATTCATAAAGAAGATACTGGGTCTCTACGAGTTTCCTGAACCCGAGAAGAAGATAGAGGAAGCATTCAAGACATTCATGATTGAGAAGAACTATCTGAATGCAGACCAAGTCAACTTCCTCAGAACTATCCAGACCGTTTTTATGAGGAAGCACCACATAGAGTACAGCGACCTCTTTGAGCCGCCATTCACAAACTTTGGACCAAATGCCCCAGTCCCACTGCTTCGCAAAGATGACATTGACGAGGTTCTCAACATCTGCAACAGTCTAGAGATGGAGGTCTTCAGCCATGTTAGACCCTGAACTGAAGTCAAAGATAAACAAGTTGTGGGATGCTTTCTGGGCGGGCGGCCTCAGCAACCCATTGACAGCCATCGAACAGATCTCATATCTTGTCTTTATGAAAAGGCTGGACGACCTCGATGTCCATCATAGAATGGCTGCACAAGCCAGAGGACAAGAATACAAGTCCATCTTCGAGGGAAGAGAAGACTGTAGATGGTCACACTGGAAGCATTTCAGCGCCGAAGCCATGTACAAACACGTAAGTGATGTGGTGTTCCCATTCATCAAGACCCTGCATAATGGGCCTGATGTTCTCTACTCAGAATACATGAAAGACGCCACCTTCATGATCCCCAAGCCCTCACTCCTCCAAGAAGCAGTCTCAATAATTGATGACCCCGAAATCGGCAAGAAACCCGATACCCAAGGGGACGTATACGAACATCTTCTAGGGGAGTTGAAGACTGCAGGCAAGAACGGCCAGTTCAGAACCCCCAGACACATCATCAGGATGATGGTTGAACTCATCGATCCAGAGATCGGCCAGAAGATCTGTGATCCAGCCTGCGGAACCGGCGGCTTTCTAATCGCAGCATACCAACACATCCTGAAGAAATACACAACACCAGAGATGGTGAAGATTGATGATGATGG
>CAYXJU010000060.1:0-8132 GCA_964464765.1 uncultured Candidatus Bathyarchaeia archaeon
AGTCATTGCAGAGGGCCCTCATGTTCGCATTCCGTACTCATGTACTGATGTACAAAAGGCCAGAAAGTCATATATAAGTTCATAGGAACGGATGTACTGGTGTACAGGTGTCTAGTGTTGGCGGAACTCCATCTTGTCCTTCCAGACGATTTAGTGAAAGAACTCCGTGTTAGAGCGGCGGAGATGTACGGCGGGGAAAAGGGAGCTCTGAGCAAGGCAGTAGCTGATGCCATTCGGTTGTGGTTGAAGCAGAAGGAGACTCTGGCCAAGAAGAAGTAGTTGTCACCCAACCCTCCGCATCTCTACGATGACTTTCTTGAGGATGACTAGACCTGTGGCTCTGGGCTTAACCTCATTAGGCGGATCTGGCATAGCGAATCTCTCCCAAACCAGGCGTAGGCATTCCTCATCCTCGTAGTCAAGCCAGCCTATCGTCTCACGAGACCAAGGCCGATACAAGCTTGGGTCCACATCTTTGAATAGAACGTGATCCTTGTAGCGGATGTAGACGAGCTCTCCGATCCGCATCTTACACGCCCTGAATCCCGCTTATCACCTTGAATCCGCATTGATCAAACCTATTCACTGCGTTGAGGCTCTTCAGGCTCTTTGATACATCCAAAGGCCTAGGCTTGCAAGCTCCAGGTCCTCGATACAGATCATAATCTAGACTCCGTACCGGAGGCTTGGCTCCCAGTACCAAGATCCTCTGATGTCGGTGGTCATTGTTTGCCAGAGCCAATGTCTCTCCTTGATGGTGTACCCCACATCGGTTCACTATTTCCATGCAGGGTTAGCATCTGAGAAATAGTGAGCGCATGTGGGGGGGGTAAACTCTCATTTTCCTCTTGTCCGCAGGGTCTGGCTCTTCCACTATTAGGCCAGCGCCTTCAAGGGCTGGGAGAATGTCCTGTCGAAGTTTCGCCTCAGAAAGTGGTCTGCTATAGAGTGCTTGGTATCTAGCTTGGATCATCTTTCGATCAATGCTTTCATCGTCTACGAGCAGGGGCTTGATAACTGACTGGTAGATCTCATAGATCTGGGGTGAGAGACCCAACTCATTTGATTTGGCGATTAGGCTGTAGAGCCAGAACCCCGCCTCTACGTCTTCTTTGTTTGCTATGATAGTCCCTTTGCTGGGGCTCTCTCTGTGATGCCAGTTAAGCAAAGCATGGGCCTTGATCAAGCAGACAATTCGGGGGAGATCCCGTTGGTGACGTGGAATCGGCCGTGGATGGGTCGCCAGGAATTTCTTGTAGATCTCTTCTTGCCCATTGACAATTATCTGGTTGATGCCAGAAGCTTGGATGTCTAATACTCTACTCTTAAGCCATCGTCTTCGGGGATGTGATTCAACCCAACGCTTGAATTCAGAACGATCCGTGATTCTTGCAACCGCTAAGCGGAGGCTTTCCTCCAGTTTTTCTCTGTTCGTCTCAGGAGACAGGATCAAAGCCCTAGTCTTCTCCTGCTCATCCAGTGTGAATTTGGCTGCGCAGAACCAAACTGTGGGGAATCCTTGGAGTACAACATTCTTCGTTCGCAGTGATCCGCGTTTGGACTTATCAGTTATCTTGTAGAGGAGCTCACGCCTGTCATGGCTCAGAAGAGGACGAAGTCTCTCCATCAACGTATAGTGGGGTTGATCAAGAAAGACAATAATCTTTTGTCGGAGATCGACTTTGAGAACATTAGCCTCCTTGTCCCATTTTCCTATATCATGAAAGAAGGCTGTTGGGGAAGCTGTAGCAATAAAGCGGACAACATTAGAAGGGAAATATTCAGCAACTTCAAGAGCATTATAGCTCTTGCCCGCCGAAGACTCGCTTGACATAATGATATTGATTTGATCCTCATCTGTGAAAGTGAGAATCCCTGAAGCAAAGAGGATGAGTTTGGTGTGTAGGTCATGGCGAATGGTTGAACTGAGAACTTCTGCAACCTCATTGAAGGTCGTTTGTCGCGTTAGCTCCCTGAGATGGGCAGCTAAGATCTCTTTGGGTTCCACATCAAGCTTGGCCCCGAGTTCCGCATAGAATTGTGTATTCTGTTGATCTTCAAATGTAAAGGGGCCTAGCTCCTTGTTTCCACAGCTATAGTAGTAGCCAATTTCGGTAATGCGCTCATGGACTATTTTATTGGAACTTTCGGGACTTGAACAATCCTTCAATTCAGGTTCGTCGGAAACCATGGAGCGCACCTAGCGATGCTGGTCACTTGTGACGCTTACTGCCTTCTTGATAGCGTCCCGAGCACATGCTCGTAGAAACTGGCTTACGGTATCAAAGCCGAGGATTACGATCGCTTTCCTGAACTCTTCATATTCTTTGCTATTCATGAAGAAGTGGATTGAATGTTTTGTTCGAACTTTCTCCAAACTTAAGACCTATATGAGAGAATGTCCCAAAAAATAGACAAGCCTTTTGGACAGTTCTGTATATGCATAATTGACACATGAAAGTGACAAGCAGCATGTATGAGCATTACTTGACCCATCTACAGATGCAGCAGGCCGTTTCCAACAGTCTCTCTAAGATATTCAAAGCGGCAGGGCCTTTCAAGAAGAAGGGTTTGAGACTGTACAAGATGAGATTGCTGTATGCCATCGTGTTATGGACTGTGATCAATCCTCAAGCATACCTGACACCTAGACAGATATTCTATCTTATCAATGCTCCAGGTCGTTTCCAAACTAGCATTAGGAGAGAGTTGCGATCTCTTGCTTCCTTTGGGACGATTGAAGTTGGTACTGTTATGCCGACAAAGTTGAGACGGGGCAGACCCAGCAAGGGTTCGCTCAAGCTCCTCCTCGACGCACTCAGACTCGACAAGGATTCGCGCAAGAGGCTTATTGACTTATCCAGAGTTCACAGACGCTCAAAGGGATACAGATATTCGATACGCAGAGAACCTGCACCAGATGACCTCATGCGCCTTGCAGATTCCGGAATTTTGATGACGGGTGTTCTTTCTAAAATCCAAGACGGCGTCAAAATGATGAAGTCAAAGAAATCCGTAGCTCTACTGGGGTGGATATTCACAGAATTGAAAGAAATGTTCGAGCGAGCTTTGATTCTTACCTCACTCCTATTTCCAGAGAACATTCCGAAATCAAGTATTCAATCTGTTATGGAGTCACTTCCAAAGATTGGGACGTACCTACCAATACCAAGACGTGCAGTGGAGAAACTGAATAAGGTGATTCAGACTATTCCCTACAAAGCCCCGCCTGATAAACAGTTGGAACTGCTGAGGGAGGGATATTCTGCATTAAGCTTAGATATAGGACTCCGGAGAGATGTTCTATCATGCTCCCAATGCTACAACAACAGCAAAGACCTGTCTCATGACCAATTTAATATGGGCACCGAGCTCGGCGCCATATTCATCCTATCCAGTCCAACCGAGTTTGATGAAGATCTTTATAGAATGAGGGTGAAATACGGCTTCGCTGACGCCTACATAACTCGGTGGGTAAAATGTGCAGTGAAGAAGCCACGCGAACCATATGAGCATGAAATCTTGAACTGCCTACCTTTCTTGAAACGCGAAATTGAGATTTGCAAGCCAAAGATGATTGTGATAGTGGGCAAAGAGAGTTATGAAAGGTATAACACTCTCCTGAAATCCCATGTAGCAACAATCCCCATGGCCTTCGTCCTTTCTAATAAGGATGAGGGATACCCTGCCGGGCAAGATGAGCGATTTCAAGAAATCAAAAGTCTATTTGAAGGAATTAAACGCCCCCGTTAGATTTGGTCTAGACCAAATCATGAGGCGATAGCTTTCATCAGTTTTCAATATGTTTCTTAATACATGGCGCGTTCAAAGTTGTGACAGAAAGCGCACCGTAAACCGTTGGGCTTTCTGTAGTACGATATGCCATCCGTATCCTTCCAAGTCCAGCGTGTGCAAAAGCCGCGCTCATTTATGTTACTGCAGTATTTCATTCTGTATTCTCCGGTTTCCTCAGTTTGGGTTTGCAACGCTTCCAATTCTTTATGTTTGATATCCATATGCCACACTAGAACTTCGTCGAGCTCTTGAATCCTTTCCAATACTATGGGTTGATTTACATCCTTCTTCTTCAATCGAATCCACATTTCGTTCAGTTCCTCGACCCTATGCGGACTCATCTTTAGATTGATCACGATCTTTGAGAGTGGGTTACCTTTCTCGAGCAACTCAAAGACTTCTGAGGCCTCCTCGCCTAGATCACCCTCAGTAGTTTGAGGTTTGGTTTCAGTTTCATCTCCACTGGGTTCATTCAGTATTCTAGAAATCTGGGCGATAGAGACGTGTTCAAGCTGAGCGATCTTCCTGTAAGTGTAGCCTTCATTTCGCAGCTTCCTGATTCTAGACTTCAAATCGTCTGTTTCCTGTTGTTTCCTTTGTTTCGTGCCTGTTTCATTTGTTCCCATCTGTTCCATCCTGTCTTAGAGAGTTATCTTGAATTTATTTTTTGATTTCCAATACAAATTCAGTTAATTCCAGTTAAGTTGAGCGAGTATTTTCGCTTGAAACAAGGGATTGTTTCATGGAACAGAATGAACACCTACTCTATCCTCCCTGAATCTCCTTTGGCTTGAGGCTCTTTGAAGATAACATCGTACCGTGGTGCGATTATTGCGGTAATCTCTCTTGGTGTCCTGCCTTCCTGTAGTAAGCGGAAAGCTTCTTGCTCGATTATCCTCCGCAGTCTTTCAGTAAGCGGCTTGACTGCTCTAGTGGCTTTCTCCCGAGTCTCAGCCTCAACTAGGTATTCTTGAGGCACATTCTCTCGGAGCTTCTCCTCGATCAGTCTGTAGAGTGTTCTGGGTCGCAAAGATTCTATTTCCCAGCAACGATCACCATATCTTGAAATGTAATCTTTGGCTCTGGAATCTCTTCGGTTGACGTTTAGGGCGGGTGGTTTGTATTTCCTTACCTGGTCTAGGGTGAGGCCTATTCTTCTGATCTCTATCCCCATCTCCTTGCTGGCCACCTGTTCGATCAGAAGGCCGGATGGATCGAAATCTCCAAGGTACAGAATCTTTCTCACTCCTCTTTTTGCAGCTCTGATGAGAGCTTTCCTGTACATGGACAAGCTTGCAAAGCCCCTCAACACTTGTATTGAAAGTCTATACTTCACCGCTAGGTTTCCTAGGAAATTTCGGATAGAATCTTTTTCGACCCAGATTTCGATTTGGCGATAAGGGATTGGTGCAAGGATGAAGTGCCTAGTTGGATCTGTAAACTTCTCGTTCAAGTCTGGATCTGTTCTGCGCATCTTCGTCAGGTGGTAATCGAAGATCTTGTAGAATTTTCTCGAAGGAGTATAGCGATATTTGCTTACCATGATGTAGTAGAGTTGCCTGACGGTTAACCGAGTATAGTGCTTTGCAGTTTCAACAATCTGCCATTCTAGTGAAGGATATGATGTGTACTGGCGTGCAGCTTTGCGTCTGGTCGTAGTCTTGATATTCTTCCGATGCTCTCTGGGTCTAGCTGTCACTTGCCTGTCTGATATTTGCTTCCAATTTCATTGATTTAAGGCTATTTCGCAATTTAGACTCCGTTGTGCAGTAACTAGACAATTTATGTTCAAAAATTGGCCAAACAGGATTTGTCTATGCCGAAAAAATAGGAATTGCTTGACGACTTTTCTGCCTAGGGTTGCATTCTTCGAAAAGACTTTCCCAAAGGGCAAGTAGCTTAAGCTTGTTCACAAGTGTAGTGACTTCACCGACTGGATAACTTGGCGTATAGTTGATTCCTGGATGGGGTGGATTCGAGGTGGCCGCCTTGACTGATCTACCAAGCCACCCCTTCGATTGGAAGCGCTCCACCAACGATAGACGGTTCTTCATTGAACCTGGCTGTCTCAGCTATTCTTTTCAACCTTCAAGAAACTTTCTAACACATCACCGTCTAAGCTTCAACCTGTCTCTTGACTTCTCATCCAACGTCTACACACTCTGTCTCTCTCATCCCAACTCAGGAGTTGTCCAATATGCCTTTGTATTCTAGAGTATGCAGATTCTTTCAAAATGTTTATAGGAGCTCGGAGTGATCATCAATACTGCTCAGGCTCATAACTCCACGTTTAGATGTCTTACAAGTTCAGGGTGGGGATGATGAGGTAAAGGACGATGGCATCCTTGCCCCTCGCATTAGTAGCAACTCTTTTGATTGTTTTCTTTAGTTTTACTTCCACAGCAGGCATTTTATCTTACACTTCAACACAGACGAATCAGAATGACTCTACAGATCAAACAATCTGCGCTTATCCTGATAACATTTCATTAAGAATTGAAATACCCGATCTAGTCTTCACACCGACAGTCAATGGTACACTGGTAGAAATCCCTACCTGTCAAAATCAAACCCTCAGCAAAACTGTAATTGTAGCATTGCCTCCTACTATGGAAGTAGCAGGTTACAATTATCAGATCACAACAAATCGAACCTTTAGATTTATTCAGCCTCTTCTTTCAAGGCAACCGGAATCAATGAGCTACAGTAGTGTCAATTCATCCAAGTATGCGATAGTCAATCCATCTGAGAAACTATTGCAGGTTCTTCCGTACTCCTTTCTTAGGTGCTACAAGATAGTCCCGGTTAGCGTCTATCCTTTAATCACTAGGGAGGACTCGAATGAAATCACCCTTATCAAGTCAGTGAACATAACCCTTTCACTAAAAGAAAGCACTGTCAAGACCGTTCCAGCAACAAATGATGACCTAATAGAGCCTATCGCAGAAGACATAATTTACAACTATGAGGAGGCTCGAAGATGGAAAGTCTATCCAGTATTGACTGTAAACTGCACCGTCAGCAATCCTGCAGCAGAAACAGGAACCTACGATTACATAATAGTCACACATAATAAATTCTTGGACTATGCGAATAAGTTAGCAACCTGGAAAAACCAAAAAGGAGTAAGAACTACAGTAACAACAGTTCAGACGATAGTCACCCAATTCGCTGGACGTGACAATGCAACCAGAATAAGGGAATATGTTAAGAGCGCCTTCAATGCATATCACTTCAAATTCTTGCTCTTGTTTGGTGATGTGAGTTATGTACCCACAAGGTACATTTACAACCCTGATTATAACACTATTCTAGAGAAAATATATGATCCAAAAGAAGTGAGAGATCACAAGCCAACAGACCTGTACTACGCTGATTTGGATGTCCCAAATGACTGGTATGACCCAGAGTTCAATGATTATGGAAGAAGTCCCATAACATCTAGTTCTAGACTTGACCTCTTTGGCTGGACGCCAGACATAGTCGTTGGAAGAATACCTGTGAATACTTTGAATGAGGCCAACGCCACCATTACTAAACAAATTATGTATGAGCAGGCTCGTCCTCCGGGCGAGTGGTCGCGAAGAATGCTGCTAGTGGGGGCGCGATATGAAGAGGGTAGTTACGGCTCGGTGGAATGTGAAGAAATGTCTAGATTGGCCTCTCCAAACACCATATTTAGGAAATACTACTACGAATTAAATAATCTACTATCATTCAAGAAAGACTTTAGCGTAGGCAGCACAATAGTCTATTCTGGCTCACATGGATCTCCGACTATGCTGTTCCAGTCAGATAGCGAAGTTCTGGCATGGCCTGCTCTCGGGCTTGGAGGATTCTTCGACAGTCTTGAGGCATTCAGCTCTGTATCAAACGGCCTGCAACTTCCGGTTTGGTTTTCTGAATCATGCTTATCCGCAGCTTTTGATTATAGCGAAAAAGCTTCCTTCCTAGAGAAACTTCAATATGGTTTCAGCGATTCTATAGGGGAAGCCATACTGCACAACCCTAGGGGAGGAGCGATAGCCTTTGTGGGTGCAGCGAGAGTAACATATAGAAACGGTTTTGACACTTTTTTCTTTAAATGTTTCTTTGATTCAAAAAAAGGTGATTTTTCTCCCGGTCTTTCTCTCTACTATACTAGGCTGAAAGCATCAGTAATATTCTCCGGCTCCACTGCTGAATCTATTCGGAAGACCTTTTCGACCTTTCATCTCCTTGGGGACCCAGAATTCAAAAACCGTGTGGCAAGCACTATTTCTGTTTCTTGCTCTCAGCAAAGCATTGTCATTGGTAAAAATATTGTTGTATCGGGTTCGATTTCACCTGCACATGAC
>CAYXJU010000061.1:0-8102 GCA_964464765.1 uncultured Candidatus Bathyarchaeia archaeon
ATTTTCTGAGCTTGCGAGACAACTTGCATACTGGCTCAGGGATTCTGGGGTGATTGTGATAATGGGAATAGGAAATCCCATTAGAAGAGATGACTTCGTTGGGATGGCGACGGTTAGACAGTTGGAGCGGATTGCGCCGAAGAATGTTCGTGTGATCGAGGCAGGGGAGGTTCCGGAGAGTTATCTAGGTCGAGTTGAGGAGTTGCGGCCAAGCCATGTGCTCATGATAGATGCTGCAGAGATGGGTGAACACCCTGGGTCTGTGAGACTAGTTTCTCCCCGCAAGATTGAAGGTTTCTCTCTATCCACTCATACTTTGCCTCTGAGCGTGGTCTCAGAGTATCTTGCCACGAGAACCAAGGCTAAGATAGCCTTACTCGCGATCCAACCTCAAGACTTGGATTTTGGTGAAGGCCTGAGTTCAGAACTATCCGAACGCGTGGGAACACTTGCCAAAGCGATCGCAGAAGCGATTAAGCTCTCTGGGAAAAAACGCGTTAAGGGCCAGAGACCGCCGAAGCGAGTCCGGCAACGATCGGCCCGATAACGCTGCTCAGAAGTGTTGGGTACACGCCCAGAATCACTGCTAGAATCGTTAGGATTATGATAGGTGCAATCATAAGTCCCGATGCTTCATGAACGTCGTTGAAGTTTTCGCGTAGAGGTCCGAAGAAGATTCTTCGCATAGTCCACAGTCCATAAGCAGCTGTTAGGACAGACGCGGCAACGGCAACAGCTGTTACAGCAACTCTGGTCATGTCAGGACCGACCGCTCCCGCAAAGCCTGTGTACATTGATCCGGCAAAGATGAAGAATTCTCCCCAGAACCCTATGAGAGGTGGAGTTCCAGCGAGGCCCAAGAACGCGATTAATGTGGCAGTGGCAGTGTACGGCATCTTGGAGCCCAATCCTCCCAGTGTCTTGATGCTCCTAGTTTTGAGGTTGTGGATGAAAATTCCTGCAACCATGAAGAGAATAGCTTTCGAGAATCCATGGCTTACATATAACAGAGTGGCTCCGGCCAAGCCTACCATCGAGAGCGAGGATATACCGAGTAGAAGATATCCCATCTGGCTTATGCTTGAGTAGGCAAGAAGCCTCTTGATGTCATCTTGAGCCAACGCCATAACTCCTCCATAAACCAAGGTGACAAGCGCGAATGCCGTAATCGTCATCGTGAACTGCCAGTTTGCCAAGACCCTCGGAAACGCCGTGTATAGTATTCGGATTGCGGCGTATCCCCCGATCCCTATCATCGCTGGGGAAAGAAGTGCGCTTATTGGGGTTGGGGCTTCAGCGTGAGCGTCTGGAAGCCATGTATGCAAGGGGAATATTGCCATTTTGATGAATAGCCCAATCAGCATTGCTGCTGCTATTGCGGTTAGAACGGTGAGGCTTACATCTGCGGTTCTTGAGGCTATTTTGAAAATGTCGAATGTGCCAACCATGAAGCGAACGGTCACTATGCCTGCCAAGAGCGCAAGAGCGCCTACTTCCGTGAACATGAAGTACTTGAAGGCAATCTTCTCTTTCTCGCCTGTTCCCCATATTCCAATCAGCGCCCACGATGGTAGAAGCATCAGCTCGAAGAAGAAGAAGAACGCCGCGAGGTTGGTTGTTAGAACCGTTCCTATCATTCCCGCGGTGTAGAGAAGATAGAGTGTAAAGTATCCTCCAATCCCATGTTCATGTTCCATGTACGGCATTGAGTAGAGTGATATGACCATCGTCAAGATAGCTATGGTCAGAGCGATAGGAGCACTCAATCCATCCGCCAATAGCGAGAACTTTCCTATGTATGGAGCCCAATCATATGCGGCTTCGAGGTTCTGAATCGCTGGATTCAGGAAAAGTTGCAGAGTCACGTAGGCAAGTATGCCTGTGATGTACAGGGTCGTGAGAAAGACGATCCATCCTGTATGCTTTCGCAGTTTGCCTCCCACTGCCAGAGTCAAAACCGAGATTGCGATTGGAACTAGAATCGTCTGCAACAATAGGTTGTTTGTGTCAATCATCTATTCTTACCCCATAGCGATCCTTGCGAGCAATATCAGCAGAACAGTGATTCCCATAATCATCGCGACGACATTGTACGTTAGGATTCCAGTGTGAGTTCTTCTGAAGGCATTGCTGAACCAAGCTGCCGCGCTGGCCAATGAGTAGTTGAACCCGTCGACAACTCCTGTCTCAAAGTTACGCAGAATCCATCCAGATACTCCAATCAGAGGATACACGAAAACACCATAGTAGATTCTGTTCACATACCAGCGGTTGTTAAGAAACTTCCACAGTCCTCCCAAAGCAGTGCCTTGGGCCGCTACCTTGGACGGGTCGCGAGTTCTCCTCACATATATGAAGTACGCTGGCAACGCACCTATCAAAAGCATCGATAGAGATGATGCCACCGTAAGCAACGTCGCCTGATCGATTGGCATACCTTTTGTGCTTAGTTCTCCACCAAGAGTTCCAATAAGTGAGATAATGTACTCGTGTGCGAGTTTCTCAAACCAGTCCTTCAGGTAGAATCCAGAAACACCGAATGCAACCGTTGCGGCGGCCAAGAGTGCAAATGGAACCCACATTACTGCGGGCACTTCGTGTATCTTGTGGCCTTCACTCTCAAGTTTTGATATTCGATGGCTCTTCTCGCCAAAGAATGTTAAGCCTAGCATTCGGACGCTGTAGAAACATGTGAGGCCAACCGTGAATATTGCGAGTATGAAGATCCAATATTCTCCGGCTACTAAGGGCATTTCGAGGATCATGTCTTTACTCCAGAATCCACTGAATACCAATGGAACGCCCATTAGTGAGAATGCTGTAAGCGCCATGCTCCAGAATGTAATTGGCATCGCTTTCCTCAGTCCACCCATGTCGCGCATGAATCGAGATTCGGAAGCGTGAATAACAGCGCCAGCCGTCAGGAAGAGGGCGGCTTTGAATATCGCGTGGCTCATGAGGTGGAAGAGACCTCCAGCGTATCCCAAGAAGAACTCGGCAGTTGATCCGGCGACACCTAGAGCCAACATCATATAACCGAGTTGGCTCACGGTGGAGTAGGCTAAGACTTTCTTGATTTCTCCAGAAGCCATGGCCTGAGTTCCAGACACGAAGGCTGTTATGACGCCAATCCAAGCCACAATGTAGAAGAAGTTGATCATTTCATTCGGTGTTCCCGTTCGCCAGGTCACAAGATAGAGTATTGGGAACAGTCGACCGACCAGGTAGACACCTGCCTTGACCATGGTTGCAGCGTGGATCAAAGCGCTGACTGTGGTTGGACCTGCCATAGCGTCAGGTAACCACTCCATCAGAGGCAGTTGCGCAGATTTACCGACGGGTCCACCGAAGACAAGTATCGCAGCTGGAAGTAGGACCCATAGTGGAACCTTGTCGATGGCTCCATTCTGAAGTTCAACGAAGTTCAATGTTCCCGAGTATGCAGCTATCATGAATAGTCCTATCAGGAGGCTTGCGTCTCCAATTCGTGTTGTGATGAACGCTTTCATTCCACAGTGGGATGGTGGATACGCTTCCTTTCCCTCTCCAACCCAGCACTTCAGCCAATCATCCTTCGAGTCTTTGTACCAGAAACCGATCAGGCCGTAGCTGCAGAGTCCAACACCTTCCCATCCAAAGAGGAACTGGATGAAGTTGTCTGACATCACCAAGAGTAGCATGTTTCCAATGAATAGGTTCATGAAGAACCAGTAGCGTGTGAGGCTTGGGTCGCCTTTCATGTAGCCAATCGAGTATACCATTATCAGAAAACTGATCACGGCTACGACGTTAGCCATGATTATACTCAACGGATCAACTATAACTCCAGCTTTCAACTCACTCAAGAATGGGGCGCCTGGAAGCACAACCCAAGTGAGTTGATTGTGAATTTGTCTCGGCTCGAATACATAGGGGATCATCATCACAGTCATGGCTGCACCGAGAAGTGAGAATAGAACCGCGCCATAGTTCCTAGCTTTCGGGTGAATCTTTGCGAGGAGAGGTGTTAGGACTGCGCCGAGAAACGGGAATATCCAGCAGAGCCAAGCCGGCCATATCCATTCGATCTCTGACAATTTTACCAACCTCCCAGAAGGACTTTGGTTGCTTCAGTTGCGATTCGAATGATTGGTCCAGGGAACACACCCACCACGACACATGCGATTGCAAGGAGTACTACCGGCAAAACCATTGTGAATGGAGCTTCCCTGATCCTTTCGAGCGTTGACTTTGGAGTTTTGAGCATGATTCGCTGGAGCAGCCACAAGTAGTAGGAAGCTGCGAATACACTGTTAACGACCATGATTATGGATATCAGTTTGAGGAAGCCGTCGTCGGGAATGCTGAAACCAGCCAAGATTATGAAGAGTTTGCTCCAGAAGCCACTTAGCGGTGGAATACCTGCAAGGGCCAATAGCCCAATTGTAAATGATGTGCCGCTGAAGATCATCTTCTTTCCAATCCCTTCAAGTTCAGCTATATCCCTAGTTCCAGCCTCGTGGACAAAGCAACCTGAGCAAAGGAAGAGCAGCCCCTTTCCAATTGCGTGGTTGAATGTGTGGAACAGTGCGCCTCCGATCGCAAAGATAGCTACACTCATAGCTGCTTCAGGCGCAGCAGCGGAATAGTGGACTAGGGCGTACCCACCGATTCCAAGTCCAGTGAGGATATAGCCGATATTGACGATGCTGGAGTAGGCGAGAAGTCGTTTCACATCTCTCTGCATCAACGCCATGATGTTTGCAACCGTTATTGTAACGACGCCAAAGATCATCAGAACCGTTCCATAATCAAAAACTGAAGGGTTGAAGATTGCGAAGAGCCCTCTACTCATAGAATAGATGCCAGCTTTTATCACGACACCGGATAACATGGCGCTAATCGAACTTGGAGCCGCCGGATGAGCGTCTGGAAGCCACGTATGCAATGGGACCATGGCGGCTGTGACTCCGAATCCAGCAATTATGGTGCCCATAATAAAGTACAGCATGAACGGGTTTGCTTTTGCTCCCTCTGCCACCATGAATGTTCGAAGAGCGGCAAAGTTGAGGTTTCCAGCCATGCCGTAAAGCATAGACATGCCGTACAAGGCAAGTAGTGAACCGAGGGTGCTCATCACCAGGTACTTGAAACCGGCTTCGACAGGCTCCCACCTATACTTCCTAAAGGTCACAAGCGTATAGGAGGATATGCACATCATCTCCCAGAATACGAACAAGTTGAAAAAGTCTCCAGAGAATGCGACACCTATCAAGCCTGCAACCAAAATTAGAAGTAAAGCATAGTATCGGTCGAGACCTGTGTCCACTTCCATGTATCTGAACGAGTATATTGCGACCATGAGACCAATACCACAGAAGATCATTCCAAAGTAGACGCCGTACATGTCAGCGTAGATTTCTACTCCGCCTCTGTCTGGGCCAAAGGTTGCGAATACATATCTCTGCGCTCCATCAGCCATAATCTTCTGATAGAGTTGAACCAGTGAGTACATTGAAGCAGCAAAAGCAGCGATTGCAACAACGTCCCTTGCTTTTTCAGCTTTCGCTGCCCTCGCGAGCGCCGCGATTATTGGCATAATACCGGCTGTTGCTAGTAGCACAAGAATCGGTTGCAGGACTATTGGAATCTCCATCTCTACCACCTTAGTCGACTCAGTTTTCTCAAGTCCAATGTACCGTAATGTCTGTAGGCGTTTATTACAATTGAAAGCGCCACAGCTGCAATGGATGCACCGATCACTATAGACGTAAAGACGATGGATTGTGCTAGAGAATCCACTTGTCCCGTGCGGGATCCGAAAGCTATGAAATTCAAGTTTATGGCTGCTGTAATTATTTCAATACCTATCACAGTTCGGATCATGTTTCGTCTAGACGCCACGCAGTAGACTCCGACAATAGCCAAAGCTGCGGCTCCGGTAACATAGATCTGCCAAAGTTCAATCAACTATTCTGCACCTTCTTTTTTCTCATCGGGTTCTAAGTAAGTGGTTTCCACGGCACCCGGTCCCTTTTCGACTCGAAAGAGTGTAGCAATGGCGGTTGCTGCTGCGAACACTATGAAAGCCTGAACAAGCACATCTAGTCCTCGGTAGGTCCACAAATATTCCTGTAGAGGCAGTCTTGATGGCAAGGTTGCCAAATCAAACTGGAGCAGTCCACCTGAAAACGTGGTTAACACAACCACGAGCATTATGACGGATATCAGTGCGATCGCAATGTCCTCTCTCTGTTCCAATGCTAGCGCCTCCTCATTGTGTGAATCGCGGCCAGAAACAGAACGGTCACTGCTCCAGCATATACTAGGAGTTGGAATGCAGCGATGTACGGCGCTCCAAGAACATAGAACATAGCGGCAACCATGATGTTCATGATTGTGAAGGCGACTATCGCGCGTGTGATATCCCTAACTTGGGTTGCCGCAGCCGCCGCGACTATCGTTGCAACGATTAGTATGTAACTCACAATTTCTGCCAGCATCAATTCAACATATCTCCATTACATTTCCTCGTTCAGACCTTCACATCCATCTCAGATCATGATCCTGACTAGTAGCAGTTGAAAGAGTGACAAGGGAACAAGGTATTTCCATGAAAAGTTAACCATCTGGTCGATTCTGATTCTGGCAAAGACGGTTCTGATACTTGACAGAATGAATAGAACCACTACAGTCTTTATCACAAAGTATACTGGAAACAATACTGCTTCAAGGCCCGGAATCACAGGTCCAGTCGGTCCTCCGAGGTAGAGTGTGGCCGCTAATCCTGAAACAAATATCAGTTCCAGGTCTCTGGACAATCTGAAGAGTGCGAGTTTTCTACCTGTGAATTCAGTCAACCAGCCCGCCACGATCTCTTGCTCAGCTTCAGGAATGTCGAACGGGATTCGCTCCAGCTCAGCTTGAACCGCGATAACGAATATAGCAAATCCAAGAGCCTGAGGCCCGAAAATGTACCAATGCGTAGAGGCTTGAGCCTGAACCACATCTGCCAATCGAAGTGAACCAGCGCTAAGAGCTACCCCGGCGATTGCGAGTGTCATAGGTATCTCATAGCCTAGTAGTTGGCTTACAGCTCTCTCTGCGCCTACCGAGGAGAATGGATTGGTGGAAGAAATTCCAGCAAGGAATACGACGATGCAGAAAATCGTCATGAGCGCTACTGCAACAATCACATCGCCACTGAACGATAAAACTCCGTAAACCGAGATTATTGGCAGTAGTGTCACGGCAACGAACATTGTAGTGAGGGCGATGATCGGCATTCTACTGAATATCAGGCTGTCCGCTGCCTGTGGAACTATGTCTTCCTTCGCCAGAAGTTTCACAAAGTCTGCAAAAGGTTGTAGGAACCCTGACGGTCCCGTATACAGTGGTCCGATACGGTTCTGCATTCTGGCATAGAATTTTCTATCCAGCCACTCATACACAAAGGCTAGACCAATCATGAAGAGAAATCCTGGAAACACAACGAGTTTCAAAAGATTGACGACAAAACTCAGGTCAGACATAATCTTTCACCTTTACTGTTTTCTGATTGGTTCTTGCGACTTTGTTTTGAATTCTTTCCTGAGTGGGTAGACACCTTCAGGCCACTCATCTGGTAGAAGTAGTCTCTGCAGATTTGGGTGACCCATAAATTCAACTCCCAAGATATCGTGAACTTCACGTTCGTATATGTAAGCAGACTCTCTTACGTCACCTATCGTGTCAATAGTTGGTTTGTCCTTTGGAAGTGAGACACGCACTGTGACTTCGACGCCACGACCGAAGAGTTGAGGCATAACATCTATTGTTTTGCCTGTATCTGCGCCTACTATTGTGGACAGGTGCGTGAAGTTTGCCTTCTCTACTAGGTATCGGATCAAGTCCTTGTAGCCATCTGACGATACAGTGATGAACAATCTTCTTGCGCGAAGTATCTTCGTCTCTAAGACTTTCTCTTTGAATGCTTCTTTGATCTCGTTCGCAAGTGTTTCTTCATTCGTGGTCAAATCACTCATCCCGTGTCTTGGTTGGGCCTACGGTGCTTGGCGCCTCCTTACGAGAACTAGCAAGGCAATGAACATCAGTCCAATATACGCAATTGCCAGATAGAGAAC
>CAYXJU010000062.1:0-8077 GCA_964464765.1 uncultured Candidatus Bathyarchaeia archaeon
TATCTCAACTGTGCTGAATCCTCTTACGCATGAACAGCTCATGCTAATCAATATTTCCTTTGGCTGGAGATGGCAGTCTGGATATGTGCTGATAGGAATATCCATCAATTAGATCTTGATGATCTCCATCTGATTTCTTTCTAGAATTTCGATCAATGCAGAACGCTGTGGTCCCCTCATCCCCTTCCAATCCACTATGGCTGTGTAGCAGTTTCCAACGGTTCTCTTGAAAGTTAATTCAACAATCTCAGGTGCAAACTGGTCAAAGAAATATTTCGGCAATATATGTCCAACCGCAAAGTCCTTCGCCATGCTTGTTTCGGTGTGTTTCAAGGAATAGTGTCCTCCTCCAAATCCCACGGAAGGCTTTCCTGCGAATTGTTTTGTAGCCGCGGAAAATGCGGCTGACGCTACAGCTGCTCCTGCTCGCTTGTCGTTCCACTGTTCTTGTGAGCTTCCAATTTCCACGAACATCACAGGAACTTCCATGTCAGTAGGTCCATGATGCGTTGCTTCTAACGAAACCGTGTATCCATCTAACCCCGTCTCTTGTGCCTTTTCCTTAAGTGTCAATAGCGCGGCCTTCATTCTTTGCGGGTCAACCCAAGCAAGACTTCTTGGTCTTCCACCATAGAGTGCGGTGTTGGTAGGGTTTCCTGTCGTGTGCACTGTGAGGCTTCTTTGACCACTTTCGCTGCTGTGACGTGAGACAAAGATTATGGTATCCACTTGGAGGTCTTTGTCCAGATTCCTTGCATGGATACCATCGACATCTATATGGACCAGGAGGATGCCATCATGTTCTAGAATAGGTCTTCCACAGTATTGTTTTTCGGTCTCTTTGAAACTGTAGTTCTCAATCAATCTCTCTGCTATGTTCAGTGAAGCCGTGTCTTTCTGCGAGGCGGCTATAAGTACTACGATACGGATGCCTCCGTTGTCTGCGATGAGTCTGTTTTTCAGAGCAGTAGGTAGAGCAGGCCTCTGGTTGAGTGAAGTCGGTTTTCTGCTTGATCCCAAGCTGCGGATCTGTCGCTGTCTATTACAGCGCTTTGAACTTCCTGTTCACGATGGCATGGGAGGTCATGCATGAAGATCGCGTCTTTCGAGGCGGCTGAGAACAGCTCTTGGGTGACTTGGTACTTTGGAAGGAACACGCTCAATCTTTTGTCTCTTTCAACATCTTGGCCCATACTTACAAAAACGTCGGTGTATACGACATCCGCTTCCTTGACCGCTTCATAGGGCTCGTGAATTATCTCGATTTTTGATTCCGAATCGGCTGCATTTTGCATAGCGTACTGAACGTATTTCTGATGTGGTTCGTAGCCTTGTGGGCAAGCTACGCTTACATTCATTCCAAACATGGAGCAGCCAACCAGAAGTGAGTTGCAGACGTTGTTTCCGTCCCCGATAAAAGCGAGTTTCAATCCTTCCAATCGTTTCTTCTTCTCCCATATAGTCAACAAATCTGCCAAGATCTGGACTGGATGCGACATATCGGAGAGACCGTTTATGACGGGAACATCGGCATATTTCGCGAGTTCCTCTAAAGTCGGATGTTTGTAGACTCTTGCCATTATTCCGTCTACGTATCGGCTCATGACTCGAGCTGAGTCAGCCACGGTTTCGCCTCGACCTAACTGGAGTTCATTCCAACCAAGATAGAAAGCGTGTCCGCCGAGGCTTTCCATAGCTACCTCGAAGGATACTCTGGTTCTGGTCGAAGGTTTCTCGAATATCAGCGCCAATTGCTTTCCTCTGAAAATAGTCAAGGCCTTTTTCTTGGCAATCTTCTGCTTCAGCGTCTTTGCTACTTTCAGGATTTGCCACAATTCTTTCTTCGAGTAGTCTTGGAGTTCAAGGAAATCTCTTCCACGAATAGTCAACCATATCACTCTCAAACTGGATTCTAAATTCAACAATAGGATATTTGAGAATTTCTTTCATCTAAGAATTGTTCTAGCTGAGTATGTTCTTGATGACAAAGTCGGAGTTGAATGGAACAAGGTCATCATATTCTTGGCCCACTCCAGCGTAGATGACAGGTTTCCCTGTTGTCAGGGTTACTGAGATAGCTGATCCGCCTCTTGCATCTGCATCTAGTTTTGCGAGGATTATCGCGTCCACCCCCACAGTTTCATTGAAGGTCTTTGACTGTTCAGCAGCATCGTTGGCCGTTAAGGCGTCCACCACTAGAATCTTCAAGTCGGGATTGGAGACGCGGATTATCTTCTTCATCTCATCCAATAGGTTGCGATTTGTCTGCATTCTTCCTGCTGTATCTACCAAAACAACGTTGGTTCCATGCGAACGTGCATAGTTGATTGCATCAAATGCAACCGCTGCCGCGTCAGCTCCATATGCATGTTTGATTGTTTTCACTCCGATCTTTTGAGCGTGTTTTTCCATCTGCTCTATTGAACCCGCGCGGTACGTGTCTGCGCAGGCTATGATGACTGTTAACCCATGCTTGAGTAGTAGTTTGGCAATCTTGGCTATGCTGGTGGTCTTTCCAGTGCCGTTGATTCCTAAGAAAACAATTATTGCGGGGGCGTTCTGGGCGCGTTTCTGTTCGATAAGATCTAGCAAATCTACCTGTTGAGTTGTAGACATGATCTCCTTTAGACTATCTCTTAGCGCAACGTCCACGATGTTCTCTCTATCACCAAACCTTGGAACAAGTGTGCCTTCAATCTTCTTCTTCATCAACTCACACAAACGTTCCGCGACTGGCAATGCAACGTCGTTCTGAATAAGATCAAGTTTGAACTCTTCCAGGTACTGGTCGAGATCCTTTCCACCTAGTTCAGACTTGGATATCTTCTGTAGCGTGCTGTTGACGCCTTTCTTTAACTTGTCAAACAACCAACATCAACGGAACAAGATGTTCCAAATGGTAACTCTTTCTCGTCTACCGTTTTGCATATACTTAAGGAAAGCTCCGCGCAGTCGGGCGGTAAAGATATTAACACACCGAGCCGAACGTACATTCTGGGACGCGTAATGATTCGTATCTCTAAGAAGACTGGGCAGAAAGCAGAAGAAGTAATGGAGAAAGCCGTTCAATATTTCTCGAAGGAACTTGGTCTGAAATTAACGGACCTCAGTAAGTGCTGTGCATATTTTGAGGGCTCAGGAGGACATGTGAAGATTACACTTGTGACAAACGATAGCACAAATATCGAGATCGAGAGTCGTGAGTGGGAACATCAAGCAAAACAGTTCTTAAGTAAACTCTAATTTTGAAGAGTTCTCTGAGGTATTCACTAACTTCTTCGTGGAGACTAGAATATTCACTTTGTCAAGTGTAAGGTCAGTGGATACTTAGATCACTTGTACGCTGTTTCCGCCCTGCTTTTTTATTAGCTCTGATATTCTAGCTCTGTCATCTTCAAGTTTTGATGCGACTTGCGTGAGTTGTTGTTGAAGTGAGGTCCTTATTCTCTCGAGTTCTGCTTGCCTGCTTTTCAATTCAAAAATGGAGTCATCCACACTCTTCTCTACAGCGACTCCAGCTCCGACACCCATAATGATCTTCTCAGTGTCCGCTACTGTGGTTCTGATGAAAGAACCTGCTCCTATCGGAGCCAGCGTCTCGGATCCGTTTGGTTTTCCTTTAATTCCCTCTAACGTTTGGTTGGCAATATAAATGTCTGAAAGAGAAGCATTGACCATTTCCAGTCTACTCTGATAGATTCTCGCGGTTCCTTCGAGAAGTCTCTGTTCTACGATTAGTTCTCTTAGAGGTTCATCCACAGGGGTCATTTTCTACTTAGACTCCTTAGCTTCCTTGATCTCTGTAATCTTTACGTCGAATCTCTTCGCCTTGTGTCTGCTGCCTGTTTCAGAATAGATCTTCTCTAGGGCGTCGGATTCTTTCAGCGCTTTCAATTCTTTGGTAAACGAGATTTTTCTTCCGCCTTTCTTTAGATACCCCGTTACCTTGTATGTCTTGACTTGGCTCATTTCTTATGCCTCTTGAAATTGTGTCTGAACCTCTTCTTTTGTTTCTGTCCCAATGGAGCTGGGCAATAATAAAGGCTGTGTCAAATCGTAATCGAACGTAACAGGACCGGATCGATTCGAATTACCTGGGATCAGACACCCATAATCTGGCTGATTGCCATAAGTTCAGGTCCAGATGTCAATGTGCCTGATATTGCCCCATAGCTGTTTGCGAGTAGTCCTGATTTTGGATAGGGGACTCCACCGTTGATGGTTCCAGTCTCCACGGGGACCTGAAGAGTCTCTTGAATGTTCTCTTTCTCATTTTCCCTTATCTTGGGGTGCGCTATCGCACCTTTGTTTGTGGCTACTGCGAGTGACCCAACGAAAGGTAGACCATACACCTCGCCTTTCACAACATTCACACCAAGTATCTTTGAGATCTTCTCAACAATCGGTTCCGGTATTCTTGGATCGACGACTGCTCCGTAATCGTTGGCAAGCACAAGATTTCCGATAGCGGTCCATCTTTCTTTGAGAATCTCAACTTTCAAGTCAGTTTTCTTTTTGATGGCTTTCATTTCATAGTCTCGTATGGTGTGAGGAACGAGTATGCCTTGAGAGTTTCCGCTTACAAGGGCTCCAACAACGTAAGAGCCGCCTATGCTGCACTCGATGATCTCTGCATTGAGGGTTTCATGGAATCTCTGGGCCTTTCTGGGTGGGAGACCGAAAGGAACGAGGCATACAGTCTCGTTCGAAAAACCGTATACGCCAACGTTTGGGCTTCCGAAAATGTCATCAAGAATCAATGGCAAAATATGGATCCGCCAGAACTTCATTACGTCTGATAGGCGCTAAGAGACAAGCGTTGAACGCCTATGTTTTTGTCGGCGGATAGATTATCACGTTGCCCTCTTTGTCTTTGACAGCTCTAATCTTCAGTCTTCTCGGGGGCTTCTCTATGCTACGTGCCCATACCGCTTCGTTTATTTCGTTGCTCATTATGACGCTTTCGACTTTCATGTTCCGTTTTACAAATTCTTTCAACACTCGGATCGCCCTTGGGGTCCTATTCTTTGTTGGGGCTCTCCAAGCTTCTCGTAGGTTTACTGTGTAAGCTTTTTCCTCTACTATCTCAATTTCTTCTTCGGGTTTCTCTTCTTCGGCTGGCTTTTTTTCCTTAGCAGTAGTCTCGACAGTCGTGTCTTCTTCTTCCTTGAGAACTTCTTTCTGTTCTGTTGCTTCTTTTTTCGACATGTCAAATCAATCCTAGACTTTGAGCTTCGTTCTTCTCCATTGTCTCTTCTTTGGATGCATTCTAACTCGTCCCATTGTTCTTGCGATTACCCAAGTTGGGACGCTTCTTTTCTGTTTCAGAGCTCGGGCAAGTCTTCGTTTTCGTGCAGTCGGTTTATTCTTAGCCAAGTTCATGCTCTCCTAATCTTGATCTCTCTTCTCTGTGACTGAAGATGTGAGAGGGCTTCTTTCAATTGAGTGTCTCCTATTGGGATTCGTAGCCTTCCGGTCTGCGCAAGTTGTATTAGCTGCAGTTCCAGCTGACTGGCGAAATCAGGTTTTACCATCCTAATGTTTGTTAGTCTCTGTCTTGCTTCGGGGGTTAGAATTCTCCTCAGCACTGACTGTTTTTGCGTCTCAAGTTCCTGTTTGGCGTCTGTCCTTCTTTGTTCCTCAGTCATCGCTCGCTGTAACTCTGTCATCCTCCTCTTTCTCAAGAGTTCGAGGTCTTCTTCGCCATCTTCCTCGCTCATTTCAGCTCCCTTTGGCTGGGGGTCGAGTTTCTTTCAGGACTTGTGCAGACAGCTTGTTAAGCAGGCTAACGCCTTCCTTTGAGAGTTTTCTCCCTTCCTTTTCCACATGCGTTACCAACCCTGCCTTCTCAAGTTGTTGAAGTGGTTCTCTTATGCTAGATCCCCCGCCGGATCGAGTGTGTTCAATTCTTCTTCCCTTCCTCTTTCGACCACCATACTCGACCCTCAATCTTGAGATGCCTATGGGACCATGAATGTAGAGTTTCCTCAGCAGTGACGCGCATCTGAGATACCACCAATCTCTGTCTTGTGGGGGGAACTCTTTGTGTGAACCAGTCTTGGCCGTAACTGACCATGATGGAGGATTGATCTCTCCAACGTTCTCTTTCAAATGCTTTGACAATCGGCCTAGAAACGCATCCGCGGAAATATCGCGTGGAGTCGGCAATTACTTTACACTTCTTGCTTTAGTTGGGTCTTCAGAGTTTCGACCGAATGATATAAGTTTTTGAAAATTCAGGTTCTTGAAGCCTTTTTGTAGAGGGTGAACGTTCTGCCCCGAGCATCAACAAGCTTTGAGGACGTTTCTCCAGCCACCTTCTCAGCGACCTCCTTCACCGATGCTGATGACAAGCCTGTCTTCTGAATCTTCGCCTTCACCAATCCTTTCACTTTCAACTGTGTCCTGATTTGGTCAAGAACAGGCTCGGTAACACCTTCCTTTCCAATCCAGACAGTAGGCTTTGTGATTCCAGATCTTCTGAATAGTCTCGCGGAGGCTTTCATCGGGAACTCTTCTCTTTCAAAGTGGGATATCTCTTGTGACTTCCACAATCCAGACATGTTATAATGACTTTGGTTCCTCCATCTGGACGGGTTCTAACTCTGCAATTGAATCCTGGAACCAGCAAAGTCCCACAGTTCTTACATATCCTTTGCTTGTATTCTTTGGGGATACTCACTTGTGATCTCATACCAATTCTCCTCGCAAGTTCAACATATCTCCGCGTCAGTTTTGGATCCTTTCTGACAGTTTTCTTGGCTAAACCTAACAGTATCTCCATCCTTTCTCTGGCAATGTCACGTTCGTTCTCTCTCCAGTGTTTCATCAGACTCTCATTCTTATATCGTTGACATGCAACGTTAAAAGCTGTAGAACTTTGGCATTAACATTCATACTAGCCGAAACAGCTCTTGAAACGGTTCCAAAAACGATTCTGCACCATCGATCAGTCACTGCACGGGCCAAGGCAGAGGCAAAAGGTCCGGAAATGACGCTCTTAGATAGAACCTATCATCATACCGCGATGTTGAAGCTTCCCAATGGCGAGAAACGTGGGAGACCAGACATAGCTCACATCACACTCCTCGAAGCTCTTTCAACTCCTTTGAACAGGGAGGGCCGGTTGAATTCATACATACACACCGTGAATGATTACGTGATTCAGATCAATGAAAGAACGCGTCTACCCAGAAACTACGACAGGTTTGTGGGATTAATGGAGCGGCTCTTTCTTGATGGAAGAGTTCCAGCCGAGGGAGAGCCATTACTCTCAATGAAGAAAATGCGCATTGAGGAACTCATCAAAAAGATCCACCCAACAATGACTGTGGTTTTCAGCTCAGTCGGGAAACCAACCACAATACGCGAGGTCTCCAAGGACATAGCTAGGGAGCGTAATCCAGTAGTTATCGTTGGAGGCTTTCCACACGGCCACTTCTCAAAAGCAATCTCGAACGTCGCAGACATGGTAGCGTCAATCTATGATAGGCCTCTGGACGCATGGGTTGTTGCGTCGAGGATAATCTATGAATATGAAATTGAATCCGCAAAGTGAACCCATATACTACCATCTCATGATGAGTCGTTCACGAATCGTTTCTGTTTCTTTTCCGAGCAACACAAAGGACTGCGAGAAGTGATAGTGACATTAGCAGACTGAAGGAATGGTTTGGGAACTCGGGGATCGTGATCCACCTTCCGTAGATGAAGGCACCGATCGTTGTACCTGTGGTTTCGAGGTTTGAATCATTCTCGATAGTTCCATCTGCATTGATTCCAATATAGAACCCGCCGTCCGTTGACTTTCGACTCAATGCCTGTTGAAGGTCTATGCCTTTCTCATTGACTCCAGTCATCCAGTTGTAGAGATTCAACGCATAATCTTCAAACTTGAGATCTCCCAAGACAACCCAGATTTCCACAAGAGCTCTCATCAACTCCGCTGCCCGATAGACCTGTTTCGGATATTCTGTTACTCCGACACTTGTCCTGTACCAGTAGGCGCCCCAATCACCATCAACCATCTTAGTCAGAAAATTGTCAGACCAAACGTAGATGCTTGTCCTCACATTGG
>CAYXJU010000063.1:0-8015 GCA_964464765.1 uncultured Candidatus Bathyarchaeia archaeon
GCGGACTCGGGAAATTCTCACCGATAAGAGCTTGTTGAGACTATCAACGCACCTTGATCGGAACTTCTGTTCGTCATTCAAGGTCCAATGGCTTGTAGGCATTCCAAGGTCTATACTTCGGCTTGAATCTTGAGTAGACATAGTATATACTTCTGCCAAATTGGTCAGCTATCTGTTGCAGAGTGTGACCTTTCTCTCTCAACTTCTCGAAGACTGCGACCTCTTCTTCAATGTCGGAGGAGATAGTTCTATTGACTCTTTCCAACCTTGTGTCGAGCGAGATTCTTTTGACCTTGAGTCTCGTGGTTGAATCAAATATGAATGGAAGCACTCTGACATCATCCTCGTTATACTCAAAGAACTGTCGACCCAGAGGTTTTCTATCACGTAGATGCTGGCCATATGCTAATGCAACAAGAAGGCCGTCAAGGTCCGGATGCCTGAAAGGATAGTTCAAGAGCAGGCAGGCCCCCCAGACCATTAAAAACCGACCTACCGATGTCAATTAAAGCAACCAACATGGCGACTCAGTTTCTCCAGTGAACTCGTCCACAAATCATTCAGACACGGCTTCCTGCAACTTGCATGCACCAACATGTAACTTCACTGACGCCGAGAAAACATCAGAACAAACAAACACCGAAACCTAACAGCCGAAACGAAAGTCGAAAAGCTCCGAAGAGGCATAGGAATCCGAAGTTGCCAGTGGGCTACTCCGTCTTTCATTTGGCAGATGTGGGAGAGCCATTCGTGATTGCGTGGCGTTCCACCTATTCACAACCATAGGATTGAAAAGCCATTCCTATTCCAGTGAATATAGTCTGTTCTTGACTCCCTTGTCTTGCTCTCCATCGCTGCCTGAAGAAAACGGACAGCCAGTGCGAAAGCGTAGGAGAGTCCGTTTCGACGAGGCGGCTGACGCGCTCTGTTTCACCCAGATGTTTAAGAGCGGCTACCGACGTACACCAAGTATCCGTGGAGCATACCTAATTTGCCCGAAGTCACTAGCATCAAAGTCAAGAAGAGTACACGAGATCGCTTAGCGAATTTCGGTAAGAAGGCAGAAACCTATGATGCAATCCTTACCAAATTAATGGACTTTTATCAGAAAAGAAACAGGAGGGGTTGATCAGAATGTCAGCTCAGAATCCCCCACTTAACATTCCAGCACTTATTGACAATGAAACTTTTCAGCTTCGTGATGCAGTCAAAGAATATGCCAAGTATGCGGGCGAAATCAAAATTGCCACGGGTTATCTTCGAGTGTCGGGATTCAACCTAGTCAAAGACGAGTTGAAGAAACTTCGACCGCCGACCATAGTCAATGGCCAGATCGACTCACCCATGAAGATTATCATGGGCCAAGATGTTGATACTCCCACGGCTGAACAATTGATAGAGGGATATCGGAAGCGGATTGAAGCGGATGTCGCTAAACTTGACCTCGAAAAATTGTCTGAGCTGTATGAGTTCATTCAGACGGGCATTCTCGATGTGCATATTCAACCAGACAAACGTTTCCATGCCAAGGCTTACCTGTTCAGGAAGATGAGCGACTACTTCCGTTCAGACATCACAATAGTTGGATCATCCAACTTTACTTACGATGGACAGACAACAAACATCGAGCTTAACGAAGTTGACATTACTGGGTTCACGGCCGACCCTCTTGAACGCTGGTTTGATAAACACTGGCAGGGGTCATCCGAATTCAGAGAAGACCTTCTGAAGATAATTGAATCAGATGATAGGTTTTCCGTACTGGCGAAAATACGACTCCCCTTTCTCTACCTTCCTCCAGCCGATTTCTTCAAACACCTCATAGTAACTCAAGGCAAACAATATCTGATTTCAGGCGATGAAGAAAAGATACTCTTGCAATTCCAAATTGCTGACTACAAGCAATGCTTGACAGTCATTAGAGACTATGGCGGAGTAATCAATGCTAGCGCAGTTGGGCTTGGTAAGAGCTACGTTGCCTGCCAAATAGTGAAACAATACTTGGCAGAGGACAAACGCATTCTTCTCATTACCCCGCCGCACCTTTGGAACCCTGAGCAGTGGATTGGCTACCTTCACGAATTTGGAATATCTGAGGATAAAATCACATGGCTCTCGATGTACGAACTCAGTGATGAGGATTTTGATGGATCGAAGTACTTAGACTACGACTTGGTCATAATTGACGAAGTCCACAATTTCAGGAATAGTGAGTCGAATAGATACAGGAACCTGAGAAGGAAGATAGGCACCAAAAACACCGACTATGTCTTGCTCTCAGCAACGCCTATCAACAATAGTCCAGAAGACCTCAGAAACATCATTGACATATTTCTCGATGAAACTCGCTTCGGGAGTTTGCGCAAAGATCTCAAACCCTACTATGACCTTGGAGAATACATACGGGCATCTAAGAAGTTTCGTGAAGGAAAGATCGACAAAGATATGCTCAAGGGACTCCAAGACTCGGTGAAAGAGCTGAGAAGACGACTAATCGTTAGAACTACACGAAAGGATTTACGCAATAGCTACGGAGAAGCGATGGAACTTGAGGGTAGGAAAGTCAAGTTCTACGAACCCAGGCTTATACCTCTGGAATACACTCTAATCGGCCCCGAATACAAGAAGCTCTTTGACGAGATAGTTGATTTCCTGGACCAATTGGAACTTGCTCATCTAACTTTCTTGAATCCCAATTCATCGCAGCCACTGACTGCGATCTACAAACATTTGCTGTACAAACGACTGGAAAGTAGCATACAGGCATTTTACGTCTCCATTGAAAATTTGAAGAATAGCCAGAAACGATTCCTAAGACTCCTACAAACATCAAGTCTCAAAGAAATCAGAGAAAAACCGCCAGACGAGCTAAGAAGTGAACTTAGACATATAGAGGTGGAGGATCGACAGCTCGCTGATTTTATTGAGGGGGGAAGAACTCCGCCCGAAGAAGAGAAAGAACAATACATCAAGAAAGTTGAACATGACATCAAAATCACAGAAGACTTCTCGGCTATCATCGAGAAAATCAAAACAGGTTCACGTCTTCAAGATGACAAACTTGACCGTTTGAAAGAAGAACTGACAAGAGACACGAGGAAGAAGGTTTTGTTCACCCAGTTCATTGATACGGCCAAGTATCTATCTGACAATCTGCAAGGAGAAGAGAACCTTGGGCGAATTCAAATTGTCACAGGGGACGTAGACGACAAGCGACCCAGAATCGAGGCTTTTCGAAAGGACGACAAATGCAAGTTACTGATATCAACAGACGTCCTGAGTGAGGGAGTGAATATCCCTGAACCAGATGTTGTAATCAACTATGACTTGCCATGGAACCCTGTAAGGCTAATCCAACGTGTCGGTAGAGTTGATAGATTGGGCGTTAATAAGCAGATAGATGTGTGGAACTTCAGTCCAGACAAGAACATCGATAAGGAAATCAATCTAGTTCGCAGGCTCAAGAGGAAAATCGATGACATAATTCTGATCATTGGGACAGAATACGCCATTCTCGCCCCAGACGAGGTTGAACTAATTCGAAGCAAGGAACGTGATGACATCGAACTCTTCGAAGAAAAGCGACGACAGATTATAGAAGCAAAATGGGACGAACTAGAAGGGCAAAGTGAACCTAGAAAGCTCGATGAGCTCGATCAGCTATTGCTTAGCGCCATTGGCAGGTATGAGATAACCTTAGACTCCCTCAGTAGTCTGAAGACGCCCACTGGCAAAGTGCCATATACGAAACTCAAATCAGATCATAACGGATTTCACTTCTTTGAGAGACTAACAATAGGTGCGCCACCCGATGATATGAAACAATACGTTAGAACAGCTTTCCCAATCGAGCCCGAAAACGTTCCACCCCAGCTAACATCGGTACGACTTGAAGAAGCAGATGGCAAGTTGTCTCCTGGAGAACGCATGGCTATAGATGCCTTCAGAAAGGAATCAGACCAGCGTAGGCGAAAACACCTTGAGGATAGACAAACAAACATAGGAACCCAACGGCAAATCCAGGCAGTTCAGAACGATATTGAAACTAAGATTAGCAACGTGCTAATGCACAAGCCTCTTTCCGACAAAGGAACAGACTGGGCCGAAAGAGTAGGGCCTCTCTTCGAAGATTTTGCTCAAAGAGACATACAATCGAGCTACCTCAAGACATTGCGTGATTTTCGAAGAGAATGGCTAACAAACGACATACGGATATTATCCAATGAGTTTGTCAATGCCTTTACCAACCTAGTCGAGGAATTGAAACGAGCATCCCAACGTGTGCCCAAATTGGAGGAGACGAATTTGGAACTTCAGGGATTCATCAGTCTGGTGAAAGCATGACGGCACTCTCTGAGAATCAAAACACCACGCAACTACCACACTTCAAACAAGTGAAAGATCTGGAATCACTCATCTCTTTCTTACAGAGCAGGAATATCGCATATGACAAGTCTCGTGGGTGGCTCAAAGCGACCCCACACCACTTCATGAAACTCGATATCGTTGATGACCTAACTCATGAAACGGTCGAACAGAAGCGCAAAGAACTCCTCGATTTCAAACCCTTGAGATTCGGTCTAGTCGTCGACAAGGATTTCCGAAAATTCAAGTTCCTACGACATAGCGAACCGCCGAACACATTCACTTATGACAGGACTCGTCGAGAGTCCGTTGAAAGGACTGAAAGTATACAGAAAATGTTAGATTCTATTCGATATTCTGATGGAACATACAACGAATCTCTTCACAACCTCTTCAAGGTAAAGACGCTCGTCGAAAGCTTCTACAGAGAATACATCTTGATTTGGCGCCGAATGAGTGCACAGATTAACGGAACCCAACGAACAGCAAATGGTCTTTTTGCCCAAGTAATTCTAAACCGCATTATCTTCATCTACTTTCTACAAGCCAAGCACATACTGCCAGAAAACTATCTAAAAGCGCTATTTGATCGAGCAGTCGAGAGAGGAAAGAACTACTATGAAGACTACCTCAAGATCCTCTTCTTTCAGCTGCTGAATTCAGATGATTCCAAGGCTCGATCCAAATGTAAGGAAGAATTCGGAGAAGTGCCATACCTCAACGGAGGCCTCTTTCAGCCTCGTGATTTTGAAGCAGTCCAAATAACAATAGAGAATAAGGCTTGGAAGCCCGTTTTTGATCTCTTTGATGGCTATCAATGGGTCATTGAGGATACTGAAAGCGGGGGACTAACACCAGGCATCCTCGGACACATATTCGAGAAATCCATCAACCAACGTGAACTAGGTGCATACTACACAGAAGACGACATAACTGGGTACATGGCTAGGAACACCATAGTGCCTTTGATTATCGAACGTATTCAGCGAGCGGGCTATACAGACTACGTTCCTGATGCAGACAATGCGATCACAGCGGGCGTGAATTCACTTACTTCATTGATTCAAGCAATGGATACTACAGAAGACTCTAGTCTCGTCCATTACTTCTACTTCAAAGTCTTGAAAAAGTTGACAATACTTGACCCTGCCTGTGGGAGCGGCGCTTTCCTACTTGCGGCCGTCAACTTGCTTTACGACTTGTACACAGCGCTCTTAGATCGTATTGTGAAGATGGCCGACAGTGACTCTCCCCATAGGGACGATTTTCTTCAAGAATTGAACGCGATTAACGCTCATCCTAATCGAGAATACTACATCATAAAAACGATAATAATCCACAACATATTTGGTGTTGACCTTCTTGACGAAGGCATAGAAATCTGCAAGCTCAGGCTCTTTCTGAAGTTAGCATCAAGATTGGAGCTTAACGAGAGTATAGAGCCTCTTCCCGATATTGACTTCAACATTGTCTCTGGAAACTCACTTGTAGGAGTAGCATCGAAGAGTGAGATTGAGTTGATGTTCAAGAATCGACTCGGTGATGATAATATTTCAGAGCAGATTAGGAAACTATCATCTCAAATCGAAGTCTATCATAATCAGCAAGTTCAGCAGAGGACGTACGACTCTACCAGCAAACATGCTATTGAATCTCTTCAACGTGAGTTGGATCATAGTATCAATTCAACGCTTGCAACCGAATATCGATGGTGCAACGTGCAACGCTTTGTGAAGGACTGCCACCCGTTCAATTGGGCGGCAAGATATGCGCGGGTTCTTCAAAGTGGAGGGTTTGATGTGGTCATAGGGAATCCTCCCTTTGTCGAGTACGTGACAGTCAAAGACCGCTATGAGGTTGCACCTTACGATAGCGAATTTAGAGGTACTCCGAAAATAATTCGACCATACGGCTACCGCACATTCGATTGTGGTAACCTCTACGCCTTCTTTGTTGAAAGAAGCTTGAAGTTACTGAAGGCAGATGGAAGATTGGGCATTATCTTGCCCATGTCTGCGCTATGCACGCAACGGATGCTTCCACTGCTTGATTTGTTTAGACACTCTTGCTCCAGGCTTTGGGTCAGCAATTTTGGCTGGCGCCCTTCAAAACTGTTCGGCGATGTCAACAGAGCAATATCAATCGTCTTAGCTAGGAGAGGAGACGGTCCAACTCGGATCTTCACTACTACATATATCAAATGGTATAGCACACCCATAGACGAACGTCTCACACTTTTTGACGGGTTGCGTCATCAGGAAACACACTTCAGTCCTTTTGGTCACCTTATTCCGAAGGTAGGGTCAAGTCTTGAAGAAGAGATCCTCAGAAAAGTCTGTGGCGCAGGAGCAAGAATCGCAGACATTATCAGCAAAAAACCAACGAATTTCATCCTCTACTATCGTAACACGGGTGGTCTATACTGGAAAATCCTTACTGACTTTCAGCCCGAATTCTACATAGGAAATCAGAAAAAACGTTCGAGCTCATCACGAGAGAGTCACCTTTACTTCAAGAATCGCTCCGATCTTCAATTAGCTGCTGCGGTTTTGAATAGCAATCTCTTCTGGTGGTATTATACGATAACTACCAATTGCAGAGATTTGAATCCGTTTGATTTAGAAAACTTTCCGATCAAACGTCAATTGGATTCGAACGTCCAAAACAGTCTTGTTGATTTGGCTCAAGAACTAATGACCCAATTGAAAGAGACGAGCGTGTTCAAAGAAAGGAAACACAAGGGAAAACAAAAGGTAAGATACCAGGAATTCAGACCAAGACTCGCCAAAGAAACCATCGACTCGATTGATAGAGAACTCGCGAGAGCATACGGGTTAACTCAAAATGAGGTTGAATTTCTCATTAACTACGATTCACGTTTTCGAATGGCCGAGCAAGAAGAAGATGTGGAATAACAAATTAAGGCTTAGTCAACCTACTTGTCAGGCACCGTGAATCACCGTTATTTCTCGGATTTTTCTGTTCGTCCTCTCTGTAGCATCGTGATTTGCTGCCAGTTTGCTTCAGCATCACTGTTCCAGACCTATTGCGTATTATGGAGCGCACGAGGTGTTTTGGGACGAATTGAGCAGCAGTTAGTCACTAGCCCTAGTAGCGCAGCTCACGCTAAATCAACAGTTGTCTTGTCCAGAATGTGTTTCGCAAGCTCTTGCACTTTCGGAAGAATAACTGTGCCATACCGATAGAGTCTGCCTCGGTATTTGGCGGTGGAGTAGAATCTCTCACGTAGGCGGTTCAGCAGCTTCTGGTCTGAGCCGCAGAGCATAGTTATCTGTCCGGAAGAAATCGCACTTGTTGAACTGCTTGTTCTCCAACTCCTCAATCACGGTAGCATCTGCTAGCCCGCGAGAACGTTTTATCAAGTCATAGACAAACGGATACTTGGATTGACTTCATGAAGTCCAATAGTTGGGTCTAGACCAAAGATACCCTGATGTTTTCAGTACAATAGTAATGGTTTTGCACCCAAACTAGTATGCACCTCGTCGGTTCACCACTCAAACAGTTGCTAAGGTAGATCAAGTTAGAATTTCCCGAAACTGGAAGATTCACCTCTAGCGGTGTGAGGCCCGGTGGCCGCACTATCCATGTCACACACACAAAACTGTTACTGCTCTCTACGCTCACCA
>CAYXJU010000064.1:0-7966 GCA_964464765.1 uncultured Candidatus Bathyarchaeia archaeon
GTGGAAACTAATTAGTCCTCGTACACACAGAAATCAACCTACGTTACGTTCTGAAGCTTCTTCAGTTGGTTTCTGAATCTTCTGTTTGTTCCATTTCTAGACTGTGAAAGTCTGGACGCAGTTTGAGCGAAAGTTCGTCTCGAATTCGCTGCGTATGGGTTTCTTTCCTGTATTTCCAGTACTGTGTCAATATTGTCTGACAGAGATTGGATTATGTCGATAGTTTTTCTTAGCGATCTTGTGGAAAATCTCTGTAAATCATTCTTTTTGATTAGTTCTGACATGCATGCGGCCAGTGAGGCATAGGCGAAATGATGCAGAGCTTGTGTGACTGCTGTCTTTCGGTCGTGTTCATCAGGAGTCACATGTGTCGTCTTTAGGCCATTGTTTGACAGGAACTTCAATATCGATTTCGACAGAGGTCCGCCTTTTGGGTTGATCGCTAGAACGTTTTCCCCTTTGAATTTCTCAGTATCTGGGCCAAAGAGTGGGTGAATACTTAGGTACTCAACGTTTTTCGGGATGCTAGCTACCACTTTGTCAACGATCCCTTTCTTGACCGATGCCACATCAATGAGCAGTGAATGGGGTTTCATTATCTTCAGGAGCCGCTCGCATGTTGAGACCGTCTTTTCAATTGGCACAGATACCAATACCACGTCTGCATCTTGAACGCTATCTTCTGCTCTCACAGTCACGCCTAGACGACTACACAGGGTCCTTGCTCGGCGAGGATTTCGGCTGCATATAGTGATATTCGCTCCGCTTGGTTGGAGCATTTTTACGAGTATTCTTCCCATGCGGCCGGTTCCGCCGACGATGGCTATCGTGCTCTTGGATAGGATCCGAGAACCTTTAGGAAGATGCATTTGATTTCTAGGTCTTTGATGGCTGCCCGACATTTCTCCTCATCTCTGTGCCCTTCAAAATCACAGTAGAAAACGTATTCCCAAGGGACCCTTCTTGTTGGACGAGATTCTATCTTGGTGAGGTTTATTCTTCGTTTGGCTAGGGCTTGGAGTGCACCGAACAGTGCCCCCGGAACATGTTTTACCGAGAAGATCAAGGATGTCTTATCGTCTCCGGTTGGCTTGGCGTCATTGCGACTTAGAACGAAGAAACGTGTGTAGTTCTTGGGATTATCTTCAATTCCCCGGGCTACCGGATCCATGTCATAGATATCTGCCGCCAATTCCGTCCCTATAGCCGCGGTATTCTTGAGCTTTTTTGCCATTCTAACAGCGGCCGAAGTGCTACTAACTTCCTTCATTTTTGCCTGTGGAAGGTTTTCCTCGAGAAACTTTCGGCACTGGGCGATGGCCTGAGGATGGGAGATTACAGTTTGAACGTTGTGCCACTTTGTTCCGGGCTTTGTGATCAGGTTGTGTTTGATCCTCTGCTCGATTTCGCCGCAGACTTTCAAGTCTGAAGTCAGGAGCAGATCAAGGGCAACGTTTACGGAACCTTCAGTTGAATTCTCAACTGGAGTGACGCCGTAGTCTGCTTCGCCAACGCTAATCGCCCTAAACACGTCTGTGATAGTGGGGTGTTCAATGAATTTGACTGAAGAATTCTTGAAGTAGGTTCTGGATGCCTGTTCACAGAATGTTCCCCGTGGTCCAAGAAAAGCAACTGTCTCTTTCTTTCCTTGGACGTTTCTGTTCATCGAAAGTATCTTCGCGTATGTCTCCATCAAGTCATCTTCTTTCAAACCGAGCTTCGATCCAAGCTTCTTGATTCTTGCAATGACATCCTTTTCCCTGCGGGGATCATAGATCTCCGTTCTAGTTCTCTTCTTCACGGTTCCGATTTTTCGTGATAGCTCGGTTCGTTCTTTCAGCAACTTGACAATCGAGGTGTCGAGTCCGTCGATTTGATCCCGTAGTTTCTTGATTTGGTTCATTTCTTCTTGCTTCCAAGAACTTTTGGAACTATTCCAGCTCTAATTAGATGGTCTGCCAAGACGATCGAAATAGTTGATTCGACCACCGGAACCGCTTTGGGAACGATACAGGGATCGTGTCGCCCCTTGACTTCGATCGTATCGTTGACCATTCGTTTCAGATTGACGGTCTTCTGAGCCTTGGCTATTGAGGATGTTGGTTTGAACGCGACTTGTACTCTAATGGGTTGTCCAGTTGACAGACCGCCGATTATTCCTCCAGCCCTGTTTGTAAGACTAGTTACCTTTCCTTTCTGAGTTGTGTACTCGTCATTGCTAGATGAGCCCTTCAATCGCGCAGACTCCAATCCCACACCGAACCCTACGCCCTTAACGCCAGGTATGTTGAACAAGAGTTTCGCGAGATCCCCATCCAAAGTGTCGAACAACGGTTCCCCCACTCCAGTTGGGAGATTCAATGCCAACCCTTCCACTATCCCTCCGACGCTATCGCCTTGTCCGGCGGCTTCGAGGATGGCTGACTCCATTCTCTTGGCTACTGTCGGGTCTGCGCATCTTACAGCGCTTTGATACGTGAATCTCCGAATCTCATCGAATGAGGGTACGGGGTCAACCCTTACTCCGGCAATCTCTATGGTGTGAGCGAGGACTTCTATCCCGATCTTTTCAACAAGTCTCTTAGCAATTGTCCCCGCCATTATGAGGGAGACCGTTGACCTTCCAGAAAACATTCCTCCGCCTCGAAAATCGTTGAAGCCACCGTATCTCATCGAAGCCACATAATCAGCGTGGCCAGGCCTAGGCTTCTCTCTCATCTCTGCATATACGGAATCGTCAATATCTCTATTCCAGACGAGCATACAGATTGGTGCGCCAGAAGTGTACCCTTCAAAGACGCCAGAAACTATATCCACCTTATCCGGTTCTATTCTGGTCGAGACTACTCCACTAGCGCGTGGCACCCTTCGGTCTAGATCTTTCTGGGCATCTTCTTCTGAAAGGGGCAAGCCCGCGGGGCAACCATCTACGACGACTCCTATGCATTTTCCGTGGCTTTCCCCGAAGTATGTAACCGAAAATTCTTTTCCTATGGTATTACCTGCCGTGAAGTTTCACCCCTATTTTCACTAAATCTTCGTAGAATGTTGGATAAGACTTGGTGATGCATTGCGCGTTCTCCATGGTGGTGCTTCCGTTCGCGCCCAAGGCTGCAATTGAACATGCCATCGCTATTCTGTGGTCGTCATGCGGGTCTATAATGGCGCCCTTCAGCTTCGATGGTCCATTCACGATTATATTGTCATCCACGACTTGAATCGAGGCGCCCATCTTCCCAAGTTCAGAGCTTAAGGTAGATAATCGATCGGACTCCTTGATTCTGAGTCTGCCAGCCTTGCGGATGGTGGTCTTACCTTTTGCGTAGCATGCGAGAACAGCCAGCGCAGGCACTAGGTCAGGTATCTGGTCTGCATCAAGCTCCAAACCCGAAAGCTGTCCTCCTTGAACCTCAACAGAGTCTTCAGATTGGCGGAGCTCCAAGCCCATCCTTGAAAGTATCTCAACGATTACTCTATCAGCTTGAAGAGATGCCTTCTCAAGGTTTCCAACTTTGACTCTTGACCCTGTTATAGCAGCCGCTGCTAGAATAAAGGCTGAGGAAGAGTAGTCGCCTGGAATGATGTGATCCGCGGGCGTGTAAGTCTGGTTCGCCCTAATATGGTACTCTCGGAAATCAGCACTCTCTTCCACTTTGATTCCATGATCATTCAAAACCCTAACGGTCATGTCCACGTAATTGCGTGATTCTAATGTTGATGTTAGGCGAATCACAACATCATTCAAAGCCTTGGGAGCTGCAAACAGCAATCCCGATATGAATTGTGAACTGACATCTCCACGCAGGAATGCGTTTCCTCCGTGGATGCTTCCACCGAAGACTATGACAGGTGGGTGCCCGCCTCCACGAGCAGTATAGCAAGTTACGCCAAGTTCCCTCATCGCTTGAAGCAAAGGACCAATCGGTCTTTTTCTAAGCTGAGGTTTCCCTGTAAGAATTGAGATTCCTCGTGCCAGAGCTGCAATCGGAGTCATGAATCGAATTGTGGCTCCTGACTCGCCGCAATCGACAACACGGTCTGGAGCGATAGGAATTGACCGCCCCGTCACGGTCCAAGTCTTCTTGTTGCGCTCCACGACGGCTCCGTAAGCTTGCACTGCACCTAGCGTAGCCTTGGAATCATCACTGACTAAGGGATCGATTATCTTGGAGCGACCCTCCGAGAGTGCAGCAGCGATTAACGTTCTATGCGTGTACGCTTTCGAAGGAGGTGCTCTAACTGTTCCAGCCAGTTCCCGGCTGGGATTAATTTTGACATTGTTCAAGGCTGATCATCCTAGGATGTGCGCTTTCTTCCTGTTTATCTCGGCCTGTATCAGCTCTCCAGGATACTTGGACCAAGCCTTCTTCACTGAATCAACATTGTCCGATGAGACCACGGCTGCAACAGCAGGACCCTTACCTGAGAGTCCAGATGCAACCGCACCGGCAGAGAGTGCCTCCACTGCGATACTAGGGTTGTAACCAAGTGCGATTGAGTGAGCGTATCCATTAAAGCACATTGCGCTCCAATAATCTCCCTCTAGTGCTTGTTGATGCGCTATTCGAATTAGCGGAGAAATCTCTTTCATTCTCTCAACATTTGAGTTGATCGTGTAACTCTTCAATTCTGGAACGTGGATCAAGATCCGGTAACGTTTCTTGACATCGTGAATCTTCTCGATTCGCAACATCTTGTTATCGGTTACTACAAGATTTCCAAAGTAAGATGCGCAGGCATCATCAAATGCGCCAGTAATGGTAACGCCCGCTTCGATTGCCGCTTGAACGCCGAGCTTCACGACTGCAATATCACGGGGTCTCTTGCGCAGTGCGCCTACAGTTGCTAAAGCGATTGCATTTGCGGCGGCGCTACTGCTCTTAAGTCCACGTGCGATTGGAATGTTTGAATCGATTTCGACATCGGCGCCATGTCTGTTTTGCAGTCGGAATTTCTCAAGGATCTTGCTAACCACTTTGCGGGCCAGTTCGGGGCTCTCACTCGGGTCAGAGTTAATTGTTACTTCAATCATTCCTGGACGATTGTTCAAGGCTACAGTTGCACGCGTCCATAGGTCGATTCCAAGTGCAGCACCTTTTCCTGTGGATATGGCGTTGACGACCGTGATCGCTCCGTAGGCTATGGCTTTGGCTTTCATGTTCTTCCACTCAGTCTCGATAGTTCCTCTAGAACGACCTTGCGCATCAGTTCTACCGGAGCATCTTCTCCGGTCCAAATCTTGAAGGCCTCTGCACCTTGATGAACCAGCATGCCCACTCCATTGACAGTCTTCGCTCCGACTTTCGCCGCAGTTCTAAGCAGTCTAGTCTCAAGGGGGTTGTAGACTATGTCAAGAACAACCATGTCAGGTTTCAGAAGTGATTCATTCAGAATTGAATCATTAGCATTCGGAGACATGCCCACTGACGTTGCATTGATTACAATCTGAGAGTCGGCAAGAGTCTGCTTCAGGCTTTCTTCATGCAAGCCTCCGGAGTAAACTTTCACTTTCTTCTTTCTCAACAACTCAACTGCAAGTCTTCGGGCTTTGTCTCTATGTCGGTTCAAAATTGTAAGCTTACCCACTCTGTCTAGGAGCGTGAACGCGATCGCCCTCGCTGCTCCACCACTTCCAACCAGGACGGCATTGGATCCTTCAAGTAATTTTCCGCTTTCTTCAATGGCTCGTGCTGCGCCAGTTCCATCTGTATTGAATCCCCGCAACTTTCCTTTCTCGTTCAGAATAGTGTTGACAGCTCCGATTGCTCGTGCATTAGATTCAACATAGTCAAGATATCTTAGAACGTTGATTTTGTGTGGAATCGTGACGTTCATACCATGTATCTTGAGAGCTCTCATGCCCGCGATTGCCGAGGCAAGTTCCCTTTTGTCCACTCTCATTGCTACGTAGACGAGGTCTCGTCTGGTGGCTTGGAAAGCTGCGTTGAACATCTGTGGGCTTACTGAATGTTCAACAGGGTCGCCTATCAGTCCACAGAGTCTAGTCTTACTTGAGAATTCCAACTATTCTAGCCTCATCAATCTGTAGACGCCCTTAATCTCCTCTAGTGTCAACTGTCCCGCAGCAGATTCTGCACCACGCTCCACAGATGCGAACGTAAAGGATGCACCGTAGATTGGTGACATAACACGGGAAATTACGCCGAGTTTTCCCATGGCAAATGAAACAATTTTTGTCTTCTTGCTGGAGTTGGATACAAATTCCAGTATCCTGAGGTTGTCTGAAAACTTCTTTGCAGTCAGGACGATTTTGCAAATGTCGGCTCCAACACTCATCTGCTTTCTCAGAATTCTATCGAGTCTTTGAGTATCTGGCGTAGAGCGAGAATCATGATGTGACACAATTGCTTGGGCGCCAATCTTATGGGTCTTCTTGATGATGTTCCGGACATCATTCGCTGCAAGTTCTACGTCCACAAACTCACATCCAGCTTCAGCAGCTCCGAGAAGAGACTGAAGCCGATCCTCTTCTTTCCCTTTGAACTCTCCTCCTTCACCTGCAGGACGGTTGGTTGCAATCTTAGGAAGCTTTGTTGCAGAAATCAAATCATCAATTCTTGCGTTTTGGTTCAGGTAGTCAAGTCTAAACTCGATCAGGTCTGCCTGTCTCTCTTCTGCCTTTCTAAGCAGTTCTAAAGCTTCCTCGCATGTTAAAGCGGTGATAGGTGCGCAGACGTTTACCTTCACCTTTCTATCACCATCTCGTCCTTAACGAGAGTTCCAAAATGGCGCCCGCCTTCTTCGAGTCTTGCGACTACCGTATCCCCGACCTTCAGTTGAGCGACTGAGATGGAACCTGATGAAGTGACTAGGCGAATGGTTTCAGCGTTTTGGGCTACCGTTTTGATGGTGACACCTTGACTTTGAGCTTCAATTAGAATCATGGGTCTGGATTCTATTTTCACTCTGCCAACATTTCCGATTCGAGTTCTGCCGTTTCGGTCAACTATCAGGACTTCGTCGCCGGCCTTCAGGTCTGAAAGATACTTCGTATTGTTTCCAGGTGTGAGTACGTAGCACGATACGGGACCAGCGTTGACTCTGAAGGGGCGTGTCTCAACATGTGGGTTGACTTCAACTTCAGCTTGAGCTAGAAAAAGTCCTGATGACTGGCATCCAACAAGCATTCCCTCACCGTGTTTCATGAGTTCAGTGGTGTCCACACATACTCTGGCACCGGTTCCGAGAAGTTTTATGCGGGTGACTTTGGCCTCGGTTAGTGTTAATCTGTTCTCAGAGGATCTAGTTATCTCAGCTATCTCATTGATTGATTCTGAATCCACAGCCTTCAGCAAGATGCCGTCTACTCCTATCTCGAGCGTTTCAAGAGCGGTCTTAGCTTCTTTCGAGTCTGAAACCTCAGCCACGAGCTTACTCTTCCCATGAATTCTGGCAATCAAATTTTCTAAGGGAATAATCTTCCAGTCTGGACAGCTCACAAGTATGTATTTGGCTCCTGACTGTGCAGATGCAGCTGCAATTTGTTCATCGCTTCCGCTTCGAATAGTAACCTCGACTCCCGCAGTTCCTTCGTGGAGTCTCTGGACTCCAATCTGTTCTTGGTTAGTGACTCTCGATATGCGAATGTCGCCTTTCGATGGGCTTGCAACCTTGGGTGCACCCATCTCGCGGGCCAATGCTACGTCTTCGTCCGAGACGAAGACAACGTCACAAATTCCACTTGACTTTTTCAGTATCTCCTTTTTCTTATCGAGGGGCAAGTTCTTTGCTACGTGAACCCAGAACTCTTTCAACCCTTAACCCCAAGGATTTTCAAAGCTTCATCAGGTCCGGCTCCACGATGGACGATTGCTGAAAGCGCTCTTGTCATGGCGGTTGGATTATCGTTCTGAAAGACGTTTCTACCTATCGAGACACCAACGCCACCAGCATCCATCGCGTCACGCACCATTTTGAGTACATCTGCATCTGTCTTCGCTTTCGG
>CAYXJU010000065.1:0-7952 GCA_964464765.1 uncultured Candidatus Bathyarchaeia archaeon
CCTGAAATCAGGGGGCAACCCCTATGCCAAACCTGCTGGGACCAACACGTCCACACGCTTGTAGTAACCTGCCCAAACTGTAAACAGCCCGTAAAGGACTACTACGATGTGAAACACTGCGGCCACTGCGGTTCCAAGGTCTGCCCCGCCTGCGGCGTTCTACTTCCAGGCGGCGCCCTGATCTGCAGTTCATGTTTCGCTGAACGTGATGCACGTCTTCAAGCCGACGAAGCCGCCAACGCAATCTTCGGAGACGCTCTCGGGAGGATCTACTGATGTCACAGAGTCCAAGAAGACGACGCGAAGGCGCTCCACCCTTCGAGTCTCAGCCAGAGTATGAGATGGACCGCGTCCTCGGACAACTCTTTCCACAACCCAGCATTGAGCCACCAAGAAGAAACCTCCGACGGGTCATAAGAGAAGGAGACGGTGCAATAACTGCCGTTGACTATGATGTAACGGTCGATCCCCGCACTGGCGAACAACGAGTCGGCGTCAGAGTTCTAACAAACAAGGTTGCATGCTCTCAATGTGGAAGGCTGGTCACAGCTTGGAAGCTCTACGAATGTCAAGACTGTTTCAAGAAAGTTTGCGGAGCCTGTCTAACTTCACGAAAAATCTTCCTCGGAGAGAAACCGGTCTGCATAACCTGTGCATCGCTTAGACGTTGAGATGATCCTCGGTCCGGTTATTTGCATGCTTGAAAAGTTAGGATACAATAAAATTCTTACATTCCAGAACGTTCCATGCGAGATATACTTTCACAACGAGAAAGCGTTGACTCTTAGCATCGGACGGCTCGGCTCAACCTGCTGGCTGAAAAGTTCGAAACACTTCTACATCAAAGCAATGGAGACCTGTAACGAGACAGGGCTTTACTCAAAACTTCAACAAGTCAGTGCATTCATGGACTACCTAAAACACAATATTCCAGAGTTTCAATGCACCGTCTATTATATAGGCCAGCTGACACCCCGAATCGTCACCAGAAACTTCCGCGCCCTGCCACAGCTTGAACGTTACAACAGTGAACATAATCAACTCACAGAAACTTTAGGGGAAGGCGCCGAAGAAGAGAGGATGCTGGAACACCTCCAACTCTTCCAAGAGACGGGCACACATGACATCGCCGCAAAACAACTCGAACTGACACTGACTCGACGCGAGAAACTGCGAGAACGACTTCAGAAACTTGACACCGAACTCAAAGGCGCAGCCAACATCATCAACGAATGGAGTGAGAAAGGCCATGCAGCGGCCCTACTCTGGACAATCTCCACAAACATTCACACGTGCCAATCAACAGACCTAACAAACGCTGTATCCACGGTCGAGGATGAACTGAATAGAATCGAAAAACTTAGCATAAGATCTCGAGCCCATCAACAGGGGCTCCTAATCGAAGAGGTAAAGGAGCCATGGCACATGTTCTACGCCGAGGCTTGCGGCCTCTTTCATCCAGCACTCTTAGAAACCTACAAGGATCTTCCACATCTCAGGAATCTGGCAGAATCTATTGAAAACTGGATGAACGCAAGGCTTACAGCACCTATCACGCGAACAGGCTTCAATGAACAGTCATCCACAGGAGTCGCTCAAGCACTAGCAGCCTTCCTGCGACAAGTCCCAACGATAGATCAATTGCCACGAAAAGTAGGATCAAGACTTACACAGAGACCGTTGAAGAAACCCATTTACATAGGGCTTATCTCCTCAAAGTCCGAGGGTGGACAACAGCCAAGCAAGGAACCCTATCTCATCGATCTTGACGATCTACGCGCGATGACACTTATCTCAGGCACCACCGGCAGCGGTAAGACACGAGTTGCACAGATCATAGTCGAAGGCGCTTCGCTCTATGCGCCGGTAATCATAATCGATCCTGTTGGCGAGTTTACAGGTCTCATCCACGCTAACGAGGATGCATCGAAAGAGCGACGGTTCAGATTGCCACATGGTCTCTCTTATCAACCAGAAATCTACACCCTAGACGATGAAGGGATACAATTCAATGCAAACCTCCTCCTAAAGCCAAACGTTCCTGAAGATTATCTGAATACATATGCCGATGAAGCCTCGGTCATACTGAGCGATCTCGTGGGCGACCAAAGGTTCAGAGACGTGTTCCGAGAGATCCTCCAGCTAAGTTGGAATGAAGAGAAATCGATTGGTTGCGAAGAGTTTATCGACGCATGCAAGCGGAAGACGATAGGATTGAAGACATCGATCAAATTAGATCGACTCTATCAATTCAAGATCCTCATGACCGGGGAAGCTTTGAATGTTAAAGATCTGCTTCAAAAGCAACTTGTAGTATTCAGCCTAAACTCTCATCTCTACACAGATACCCAACGGTTGGCCGTGGTCTGGTTCATTCTAAGACAGATCCTTAACTACTTTCTCGGTCAACCTCATTCAGACAGTACCAGGGTCGTTGTCGTCCTCGATGAGGTGCATCGACTCTATCCTGAAGGTGTACCTAGAAGCGCCGCATCAGTCTTAGAAGACGTTGTTAAACAGGGACGGGGAAAGGGTCTCGCAGCAGTACTCATCTCACAATCCATCCACGACTTGCCTGGGATCCTGACACAAGCGAATCTACGAATACTACTCCGGATCCTCGAGGGAGAGATACAATCATACGGCGACAAGTTCGGTATGGAATTAGCAAGATCTCTTCACTCTTTAGAGCCTCGCTTCGGCTACATCTTCCATGGCAGCGAAGAATTCTATTGCGCCTTTAGACCGACCCTCAGCATGCCCAAGGGCGTAACAGACTACCAACAGATACGCAACTATACAGCTTCGCAAAAAAACCTGAAACGATTCCTAGAAACTGCTCCACAGTCACAGCAGATAATGAACATCACAAAAGTCACTCCTCTATTATCCACGGATGAGATCCACGTTATCCAAACCCTTGAACAACTCGGGGGCACAGCCAAAAGCAAACGCCAACTGGCTCAATTAGCAGGCCTCAGAGGACGTGAAAAAACAGTTCAGATCATAAGCCGCTTAGAAGAGAAAGGCGAGCTCAAGACTGAACGAGTGGGAAGCGCAGTTGTCGTCAAACTCTCTCGGAAATAGATGTAACACGACCATCTGGGTGCCACTTTTCCCATGAAATCGAGAGAAAACAAAATCGGGCCCAGCAGACAGACAACTCAGACAACAGCCAAAAACAAGCACAAAATCATGCTCTTGCGTTGTCTGAGCGTTGTCTCGGTAAGGAGACAACTCGGGAGACAACAGGACAACTCCAGACAACCGAGACAATTCCCATACAACAGATGAGAAGTATCGGAGCGACATATATTGGAATGCTATATCTGTAGTAAATCGCTCAACGAGCCCAGCAAATGTATCCTATGTGAAAAATACGTCTGTCAAGAGCATTCGCACAAATTTGAGGTTGGAGAAGAAAAGTCAGATGCTTCAGAGAAGAAAGTCTATGCATACATCTGCGATCAATGCATGGAAGCAGTCGAGGAACTCAAAAAGAAACCACGAGACGAATGGACTGAAGAGGATAAGGCCAAGTCCAAAGGAATGATAGGCAAGATCCTTCGTGCATTGGGCAGGGCAGGTATGGCGATCATCACCGCAATCTTCGCCTTCGCCCTGTGGCTATTCGCAAAAGGGACGAAAGAAAATGGCGGACCAGAACAATCTCCTACTGTAGAGAGTGACGTGAAACTAGGAGAGTCTACGCCCCAGTCAATGGGCGACGCATCTTTCGCGGAAGAAACAACATTCCAAGAAGACGAGGCGACCGTTGCAAAATGAGCAAACAGATGTTTCAGTCTCTTTGACGCAAAGACCTTGCGCGATTCTATCGTTGTGCTCTAGGCGTTGCGATACGTCGCGTCCCAGTCCATGATAGAATTGCTTCTTCCAGAGCCTTCTTCCGGAACCTACACTTTCCGTAACGGCGGATAATCTCAACTTCAAATTCTTCCCAGACTTTATCGTCCACGGTTATCGTAGTTCGCATATCAATAATTCAGGTCTGATGACGATTATTGATTTGTGTAATCTGAAACATAGATTGTATCACCTAAATGCATTACCGTACAATTACATAAAATCATCTTGATGACTTCCGTAGAGAAGGATCAAAATCAAGGGAGGTGAACGTCATCACAGAACTAGAAGGAAAACAGATTCGATGCCCGAAGTGCCATGAAGAATTCCGTCTGACCCACGAGATACTCGATACTCATGTCTAGTGGATAATTTATGCTGTGACGGGCCCTTCGCCCCGAGCATATCCTCCACTCCACCTCTCAAGCAGGTCTGGGAAAAAGTTGCTAATCCTTTTAACTCAAATAAGGCAGCACCATCAATGAAGGACCGCCTTGCAATGCGACAGAGAAATATGAGAGTTCAGCCATCACGTCACTTGCAACTTCATCTAACAAATACTGGATCTGCTTTCATAGTGCACTTGGAAAAGTGAGAGTTCCTTACATCATGTATCACAGATTGTTCGTATAAAACTCATTAGACGCCCATGCTCTCGTCACAATTGAACCCCAGACGCCTATAGAAGATCCCCTTAGGCGTGTAAGGTGATTGATTGGTCTATAACCTAAATAGAAGGCTCAAATCGTTCCTGTTCTCAAGATGGCGGTTTGAAAGCCTTTTTTCATGCAACTTATCCCGAGTCATAGTCTTCTCAAACAAAAATGTATCCAGCCTGCGCATTTCAGGATTCAACTCTTCAGTGATACGGCCTCAATGTTAGAATTCTTCAACAAAACTGAGTTGAAATATGTCAAGCAAGCATTAGACATTTGTAAATTTCCAAATGTCACTTCCACATGTTCTGAGCTTGTTATTCCCTCGGAAGCGTTTTGCTGGAGAAATAGTAACGAGGCCTCGGACTTACGGCGTGTTTCATCTATAAGTAGTTTTGAAATCAAGTATTCAATATGAGTCTGCTCTCTGCACTAAAAGCGAGGCTGCGAATTCCGACAGAGAGGAAAGCAAATGTAACTTCTAATGAGATTGAATCTGTTCACACGCCTTCCTTTTCTATCGGAGATTCTATTGGCGACGTAAAAGTTGGCCTGATGGACTTGAAGACCCGTTTGGAAAGAATAGAGACATATATGCTAAGCAGAGAATATTTCGATGATGCAATGAACCGAAGAGATAGAACTGATGTGGTTATAAGTAAACTCGATGAGGCTCTACGAGTTCTATCCGACTTTCAACTAAGGAAACCGAGTATCGAACCGAGTAAGCCGAATTTACAAACGAGTCTAACCGAGCAAACCGAGGATCATGTTAAGAAAGCTATAGAGAGCCTCAGGCTCAAGCAAGTCATGACTATGTTTAACAACAGGAATCGTATGACTCCTAAACAGTTAGCTCAGCTATTGGGAATCAAGAATAACACCGCTACAGAACATCTAAGAAAACTCGAGAAACTCGGTCATGTTCGACGAGTAAGCCGAGGACTCTACGCGAAGCTCGAACAGAAATCTTGATTGGCCTTACAGGTCTGAGAAGGGCAATTCTTACTGGAAATCGATTCTCACTCATCTCAGAACTAGATAAGCCTGGAATCCATGGAGATCTACGTTTCAAATAGTTGCCAAATGGATGTCAGTAAAGATTTCTTCACAAGAATCGTTTTATCACAGCTCGAAGACGGATTCTTGTTGGCACTGGGAAGGTGAAGAGCTATTTGTGAATGGCCAAGTGCCCATCACAAGTCTATTCTTGTTTCTCTTAGACTTCTTCATGAGAAATCCAAGTTTCCAATTTCCAGAGAATCGCTTCTTTCTCTGACTTTCTTATCCATCATGTTATCCACAGTCATCGTTTTGCGACAAATTCCTGCAGTGAACGCCCAAACGACCCATGAAGGTGCTTGGAAGACGGATTCTTTTGCCGATCTCAATGTAGAGGATGCATACGTGGCGAATGATTCGCAGAGAGTCGAATGGTGGTATGTAAAGCTGACAAAGAATTCAGAGTATTCTGTAGTGGATATTCTTGGCTACAATCCACAGAATGAACTGTTTTTGTCATACACATTCAGAGATGATGATACCCACGGTTATTTCACTATGCCAGTCGGTTGGCGTTACGTAGAGACTGTATACGTGTCAACTGACTATATGATTGCGATAACTCTGCCTCAACCTTCACCACAGACGATTCAAAGGTCAGGCACAGCACGTTACTCGGTTGTAGTCAAGACTATTTCAGGTTCTCCACAACCCGTGACATTAACGGTCGTCAATCCTCCACCAGATTCAATCGTAACATGGGAGTCCAGCAACATAGTTACGCCAGACGCTTCAGAAACTTTAGTCAGTTTCACTATTACCACATTCAACACGCCTTTCAATACCTACACCTTCTTCGTAAGCGGCACTAGCAACGAAATCACAGTTCAATCTGCTCCAGCAACTCTCACTGTTGCATCAACTGAAGACTTTCCATATGTTCTTCAGGTTCATAGCAGTCCCATCAATGGCGTACCGATCTCAATGAGTGAGGATTACAGCGGTGATTTTGGAGTAACCGATTTCGTGATGAAGCGTTCATCACCATTTGAAGTAACCCTTACAGCTTCATCAACAGTCGGAGCTTTTCGGTTCAGTAGCTGGCAGCTTGACGGAATGAACATGGGTGGTCGTACATCACTTTCGGTCGTTATCAATGACACTTACAAGACGCGGCTCGCCATTGCCATATATACCTCTGTCTCTACAGAGCCTTCTTTGAGAATTGTCAACGCCATCGCGCCGACCACTGTTTTGTCAAATGAACGATTCTACGCGACAGTGATGATTCAGTACAGTTTCCCTCAACCGACAGATGTGCAGATTATCCTGTCTGATGAGTACAGTGAATCTTCCTATAGTCAGACGATTTCCCTGTCGTTTCAAAGTGATGGATTCAAGACAATCACGTTCGAGGTCACTGCAGGTCAGTATGTTGAGCGAATGGGCTTCAGGGTTGAGGCACGCTATTACTCTCAAGGATCATGGAAGAAAGATCCGATCAGAAGTGAAACGTTTCTTGTGATAAACATTGTCAGGGGAGACACATACAGATCAAAGTCACCGTTGTTGCTCAACACAAGCTTGTCGTTCATCATCGACCTAAATGGACTTCAGTACAAAGCCTTCTTAACTCGAAATTTAACTGCCAAGCTGCCTCTAACCCGACATGAAGATACGAGTTACTACGATTGGTATAGACAGGCATATTCGAGAAATGGCTGGTGCATACTAGATCCTAGCGGACGAACAGTGACCGAAATGGGCGTGTGCGCAAAGTGGCGTTCGCAGCTGAGATGGCGTACTCTGGAATAACGCAGTGGAGGCCCGATGAACTTAGGAGTGAAGCAGACTATCTAGAAGAACTCTCGCGGATCGCATTTCAATCGGAGATGGCGAAGAAAGGAGCAGAGATCGCCTCAAACCTGCAAAGCTTCCATTTAGAGGGCAGGGTCCTGCCCGACATGCTCACGGAGCAACTACTACTGAAGACCTTGATGGATAATGCAAAAGCAGATCCCTCAATGGCGCTGGTCTGTACAGCGATCACAGAATTACAAGCAGGCGCAAAAGATCTCAGGATGGCAGCAGGGAAACTTGATCCAATTATCGGCTCTGTCTCTAAATTCTAGTTTGTGCCATAATTAGGTCTCATGGAAGGTGTAACGCTGAGAGAGTTTGTCTCCTTAACCAGAGAGGTTCTCTCAAAGACAGGCAAACCATGGAACAGGAAACGCAGAGGTAGACCAGGGTTTGATGCGTCAACTAGGATCATGGCGTTACTCGTGAAAGAAAAGTACGGTTTCACATACCGCGAGACAGAGATCTACCTAAACGAGAACAAGAAGACCGTTATGGAATGTGGCATGACAAGCATCCCAGACCACAACACAATCTGGAGAACAATGAAGAAACTCAAAGAACCCTACC
>CAYXJU010000066.1:0-7940 GCA_964464765.1 uncultured Candidatus Bathyarchaeia archaeon
GAGAACTCTCAGTCCCAATATGGATGGACGGCTCATGGACCAGCCACAAGACACCGTACACGTTCACGGGATTGACGGGAGGGCATGAATTCAATGTTCCACCTGAGGATGAACATGGACACTTCGTGCATTTTTACATACCATATGGATCAGGGATTCTTGTAAGTAGCGGTTCCTACAGCTTTTCATTACAATTCAACTACACTACTACACCAGAATTCTTCGGTCTATATTATCCCCCTGGAGGTGGATTCGCACCCCACTTTTATGTTGGCTCAACTACTGAGGTTCAATATGCTGTTGGTGTTGCGAACCAGACAGAATCCACAGTAAGCTACAAAATTGAGGGCCCTCAGAGTCTCCTCTGCCAAGGAAGCGTCACCTTCAAAGGTCCAATTATTCCATTGAAGATACAGATACCTGCTGACGCCCATGTTGGATCTTATGATTTCAAGATTGATGGGACAACAAGAGGAGTTTTATGGAAAAACTATGGTGAGGGATATGGATATTCCCCATCAATCGAACCTAAGCCTCTAAACGTCTCAACATACGAGAACCTTCCCCAAGTCAGCAAGTTTACCATTAATGGAACAGAATATGCTTACTATCAAAATCCCTACAGCAAGACTGCAGTGATCTACATCGGTGGTGGAATGCTTGGTGGACCCATTGGTATCGGAGAGGTACACGGACCCCCCTGTGTTGGTGACCAGAATTCAGGCAGCTACAGACTCGTCTACGATCTGGTTGTGAACGGCTTCAACGTAGTCTCTCCATCAAGCAACTGGCAAGAGGTTGACTTTCCTGCTCAAGTTGTGAACTATCTGAAGGCTCAGGGGAAGACTGACTTCTACATTGTTGGTCATAGCGCTGGAGGAGTTGTAGTGGCACACCAACTCATCAAGAACAGCTCACTGTACAGGAAGGCGGTCATAATGGATACTTTTCTAACATACAGATGGGGTGGCGGGTATAAGGTTGCAGATGTGGCCCCGAAAGCTGGCCAAGTTACGACACCACACAATTTGATTTGGGGTGAGGCGGATACTAGTGCATCAATTGAGAATGCTGAGGCGTGGCTTCAGAATGTGACTGCAGGTCTTGCGCAACTTCAGGTATACCGCTACTTTCATGACTGGTCTGGAACGATGGAGGAACCGCTTGTCAAGGAAGACATCATCAGCTACTTCAGCGGCAAGCAGCTATTAACTCAAACAGTGGCCTTCAGGGATAAACAGTACACGTTCCGAGTCAGAACCAACGGTCAAGCCTCCAATGCAAACTATGATGGGAGATGCATCACTCTAAATGTGAATAAGCCTGCAGGTGGAGACGACGTATTCCTCACTCCAAAGTCAATGCTGAAAGGCAGCGTAAGCATCCTAGTCGATGGAAAGTCAACTTCTGTCAACAAGCTGGAGAACAGCACCTACATCTTCTTCTATGTTGACTATTCATCAGGCTCCCACCAAGTGACTATTGAGGGGAGCGAGCCGATAACTCAACAATTCACAGTCACCTTCGACACTATTCCAGCCAACACGGGAGTGATAGTGTTTGATGGTACGAACCACACTGATGGTGCAGCAGTCACCAAAGACACTGGAGCATACAGCATCACAGCTAACGCTGCCTCAGGATACACCTTCACAAGATGGGAGGTTGACGGTGGCCTATCACTGGCTAACTCCAGCTTGGCCTCAACAACCTGCACCCTCTCAGGAAACGGAACGCTCAGAATGGTTCAGACACAAGCCACGACTCCACCACCCACTACTCCGCCCCCGACCACGCCTCCACCGACAACAACGTCACCAACAACTCAGCCTCCACGTCAAGGATGCATCATAGCTACAGCCGCCTACGGCAGCCCAATGGATCCTGAAGTCGCCCACATGCGACATGTCAGGGATAACCTGATAGGCTCAAGCAAGACTGGACGATTTCTAGTGGACGGATGGAATGCCTTCTACTATTCATGGTCACCGTCAATCGCTGAATGCATAGCAGGCTCGGCGGCACTGCAAGCTACATTCAGAGCAGTATTGTTGCCGCTAATTGGAGTGATCTATATTGCGGAATGGATCTATTTTGCAGTAGCTTGGTTTGACGCAGATTTGGCCTCAACTGTCTCTTTTGTTATTTCATCTTTGTTGTGCGTGATGACCTATATTGTCACACCCATGTTTGTGACGGTGACTCTTCTCAGAGATAATGACAGTGATGTCGTCAAAACTCAAATAGATACATTAGATTTGAGAACATACAATGTTGAGCCAAAACATCGTGCGTATCCAAAGGCGTATGCAAATGAATCAAAGAAGAGAGCACTGCTCTACGAGTGTGCCTGAGGGAAAATAACCGATGAATTGGGAGAGATTTTTCAAAGAAAACTCGACGCTATCCGCTCTCGTTTACAGGAGCTGGGATTGTAACAGACTTCCCAGTAGACTCTCCATAAGATTATTATTTGGAGTCTAAAATGTCGAAGTTATGCATTCGCTGCAACCGTGAACTTGAGGAGTCTAGTCGTTTCTGTGATCGTTGCGGAGCAAGCCAGCCCTTACAAGTCGACTCTTCGATCAGGAATTTCCTAGAAGCTTATGAGGATAACAGATGGGATGAGGCACTTCAAATATATGCAGAACATAAACTAGCATACTCGCCTGAAGCCTCTCGTCTAGTTAAGCTTATCCAACAAAATCAGAAACGCCCCGCAATGGTCTTCCTAGATGTGGAAGCGAATCCCAAAACTAACAAGATTTGGGAGATAGGCGCCGTCTACAAGCGAGGGACGGCAACACTCAAGAAGTTTCGTTCATTCGTTGCATCTGATTCCAAGATTCCACCATCACGACTGAGCGAAGAAGAAAAGCAATACTATACCAATGCACCTACACTGGAAAAAGCTAGACATGCACTATTAGAATTTATCAACGATACCGGATATGTTGCTGGCCACAATATTAATTTCGACATAGAACATATACAAGAACCGAAGCTTTCATCAAAGATCATCATAGATACACTAGAACTGAGCTTCCTAACGTGGCCCACACGATTCTCCTACGAACTCCCTGCACTGACTGGCAATAAGGAGGTCCATCGGGCCTTAGAAGATGCGTTAAGCGCAGCTGAACTCTTCGAGCTAATACTTGAACATCTCCAAAAAATGCCTTCATCACGGCAACAAATAATTCTGGCGGCTAATAGAGACAACAGAGCTCGCAAATTCCTTGCAAAATTGCTTAACACTAAACTGGCCACTCCCGATCAGATTACCACATTGATACTCCCTACTATTCTAGAGGAACGCAAATCAATGGAAAAACGCCTGTGCCCCAATATGCAGAAGCTACATGAGGACTCACTAACAAAAGAGATACACCGCCAAGTCAAGCAGCATCAACCATGTTTTCTGTCGGTCGATGGCTGCATAAGCATTGAAGATCAAATTCGCTCAGGTCTTATTATAGGTGCAAAGTACACAAGCTTAACTTATCTAATAAGCCCCAAAGACTTGATTTTCACCAGAACCATAGCATCTATACTTTTCAATGTGAGCTGGCCAATTCCAAAAGTCGCTGTCCAGAGCCACCATCTCACAAGGCTCTGTCCAAAAAGAATCGAAGTCGAGAGTCGAAAACTCCTGCAGCGTCCTAAAGGATGGATCCGAGCCTTCTTAGCAGTATCTATCTGGGCAATGGACAGTCCAGAATGCTATATTGATGAATTCAGTTACTGGTTCAGGCAAGATGAGGAATCGACAGATGCTGTTCTCCTTGAGCTTTCACAGCATCAAAACGGTTGCGCCTTGGATTGCGGATTTGAGAGGGGAACTGAACCTCTATTGATTCTTGCGGATCCTTTCTACGCCAAAACATACAAGTTACCTATTGTCGTACCCGAAAGCCACAGGCTAGAGGACCTCCTTACTGAAAGTGAAACTATCGATTTCTCATCAGATACCTTCGAAGAACAAATCAACTCACTTACAAGAAATCCCAATTACATAGAACATAAGACACAATTGAAGAAGCTTCAAGAGACCCTTTCTGAAATGACAAACATGATTGTGCAATTTGTTAGAAGCAGAGAGAATAGTCCTGCGGAGGAGCTCGACAGGTATTCCTTCAGAGTTCTTGATTTCTATACAGGAAGCTCAGACTGGAAGAAGATCGCTCATCACGCCTCCCTTCTAAGAGAGAGCCTCATGAGAATAGCACAAGAATTGCCTAGAAGCGGTCAAGAGCCACCAACCAACACCATTTCTAAGACTGCCACAACTATCTCAAAGCTTTTCTCAGAAACAAATCTTGGAAATGTGAGGTGGATCACTATCGACAAGGATGAGCACAACTCCTACCACTGGCGTCTTGCTAGTGCACCAATAAGCGTGAAGGATCAAATAAGGAAGCTCGTCAGCATAGGTTCAATAACCTTCGTCACTAACTGTACTTCCAAAGAAAAGACCCTCAGACTTTTGCTGGAACGTTTGGGTCTCAGGATACCGGTTGTTCAGTTAAGCCTCCAAGAGAGGCAATGGCCGAAAGTAATGTTGGCGACCTATACGCCTCGTCCAAGCCGCCGCAACTTGCCAAGCTTTCTTACTGAGTTAGGCAAACTGGCGATTGCGCTAACTGATGCAATGAATAGCGCTGAAATCTTAGTCCGTAGTGGCATGGTTTTGAACGTGCTCCGTCGGGTTCTCAGGAGCACAGCACCAAACCTTAGTATCATCAGCCGCACTGAATATACATCTCGGCGCAAGGCCATAGCTAAAGCAGCAGAATCACCCACCGAGGATGCGGCACGACTCATCTTTCTTGACCAGATCTCGCTTCTTCGCAGACGAGAACGCAAAGTGAACACGAAATTTGTACTGGTAGAGAGAGTCTTTATCCGCCAAAGTGATCCTGTCACAGCGGCCAGAATTGAGGCAGCGGGAGGAGGACATCATGCATATGAATCCTTCGTTCTTTTGCAGTCAGCCCTGGCCTTTAATGAGGTTATCTCACATGCTGGATGTAAGTCTGCCTATCTTGTGGTTTGCGACACAAGATTAGAGTTACTTGACGAGTTTTTGCCAGATATTCTAGTTCGGTGTGATGACCCATCAAAACTTGAAACAAGCTTGAGTCTCCCACGAGGAACTCTCGGTTTATTTGATGTTGACATATCCACAGTTGACAAGGCTCTGAAGGAAGAGGGAATCGACTGTATGCAAGAACTGTCCAAAGAAGACTTACTTCCCTACCTAAAGAAGTCGACTAATTACGACTCCTTCAAAGAGCCTCAAGAAGGGATAATACGCCAGATCCTCGGACGTCAAGATACTCTTGTTGTAATGCCCACGGGTTTTGGAAAGTCAATATGCTATCAGATTCCCGCTCAAGTCTTCTCTAAGAAGGAGGAAGGCTTAACCGTAATTATTTCCCCCCTACAATCGTTGATGCGTGACCAAGTTCAGGGTTTACAAAGCCGTGGATGTACTTGGGCAACATTCATCAATTCATCTGTCAATCCGACCGAAAGAAAAGATAGACTATATGGGATCAGCCAGGGGTCGTATAGTCTGGTATACTTGGCACCTGAACAGCTTTTGAATAGCCGCAGAACCGTGAACGCTCTTAAATCTCGTGAGATAGATTTGTTAGTTATTGATGAAGCCCATTGCATGTCCTTGTGGGGCTACGATTTCCGTCCTGATTATACACGCTTAACAGATAAATTCTTGAATAAACTTCCACGTAGGCCTGTTGTAGCAGCTTTTACAGCTACGGCAACCGATGAAATCGTCAAAGATGTTACAAAGGAACTTCAGATACCAACTTCCCCGATTCATGTGTCACCCCGTAAGGAAAATATCTCACTAGAAAAAATCGATGTTAAAGCCTCTGGGTGGGAGGAAGCGGAAGCTAGGAAGAAAGAAGCGCTTAAGGAGATTCTTCTAGATCTTGGCCCATCGAAGAATGGGATCGTTTATTGTGCATATAGAAAGGGGACTGAGGAGATCTGCGCTTATATCAAAGAACATGCTGAGGAACTGGGCAGATCTGCTGATGAAATTGAGTTCTTTCATGGAGGTCGCTTTAAAGAATGCAAAGAGGAGGTACAGGATCGGTTTGTGGGCAAGACTAGGGAAAGATCCCGACCACTTAAATTGATCGTGGCCACCAACGCTTTCGGTCTGGGCATAGACAAGGGGGACATACACTTCGTGATTCATTACGATATTCCCGGATCACTGGAGGCGTATGTTCAAGAAGTGGGCAGAGCAGGCAGAGACCCAACCATTTCTGCCAAAGGAATCTTGATATTCTCTGAGTTTGATCTTGAAAAGCAAAGTCTCCTCCTCAAGAATAACAGAGTAGATGAGAGGGATATAGTCTGCGTGTATGAGTATTTGAAACGCCAGCTACCTTCTCTCGATGGTTGGATTTACTTGTCAGAGGAAGATATGGCAGAAGCCTTGGCTAAGAAACGCCCAGGTAGCTTTGAACTAGATGATACAAAAACTAGAATTGCGATAGCTCAACTTGAGAGGAATGGACTCATAGAGAGAGGTTACGATACCTGTGGTACAGCAGTGCTTAGACTTAGTTCAAACTACCAGATATACTCACCTAAGGAGAAAGGTCGAGAGTACACCTTGTGGCAGAATCTTAAAAACAAACTATCAGAAACTGAATGGAGAACAATCCTCCTGGATGAACTAGCGGAAGAACTAGGCTGGGATCCTAAAGATGTCAGTGATGCTCTACTAAAACTACTTCGTGAAGAACGGTCACCTATCAAAGAATTTGAATTTGTAGCCATAAAAGAAACAAATGCAAAAGAAAAAATCAATGAATTTTATGAGAAACAAATGCATCTTCTCGACGGCCTCGATGAGACGTTCTCTCACAAATTCAAGACTGGAATGTGGATCTCGATCGATGAGAAAACCGAAGGTCTCCTCCTGCAGTCCAAAGAACTCAAGAAAACAGAGCTGACGCATAAGGATCTTGTTAGACTTCTTGAAGAAGCGTCTAAACTTAAACTGATTGATTACAGAGAAAAAACAACAACTAAGGACAATACAAAACATATTCAAGTGAAGCTACGAACCAGTCTTGAGGATGCTAGAGAAGAACTACAAAGGATTCGTGAACTAGACTGCAGGATAATAGATAGACTCTCAAAGACAGACAAACCTGATGACCTCGATACAGAATTCCTGAAGAGGCTCTATCCAGACCTAGAGACATACCACTCATCACTACGACGCTTGGAGATGTTCGAACTCATTCAAGTCAAACGTTCGCCTCCATACGGCAGGTATGTGTCTTTAAAGCTGAAAAAACGAGGAGTTTTTGATGAGAGAAGTATTGATGTAAGCACCCTAAAGTCCATTCAGCGCAGGAAAGAAGACAAGCTCAAAAAAATGGCTGAATACGCTAAATTGCCTAGCAGCCAAGAAAGGTGGAGATTCATAGAAGAATACTTTGCTGTGAAGTAGGTCCTGCATAGGATGCCGATGCGCATCAACCTCAGTTAAGTAAGAGAACAAGAAGCTCGTTGTTTGCTATGTTATTCTGGGAATCCATAAGAACATGAGTGAACTGCGTGTTTCGCAATTCTTAATGGGATACCTATCTCTGTCGGAGAGCACATTTGTACCGGGATAATGTACCATAACATGTGTCCACTCTTAAGTCAGAAGATCACGATGAAACTAACTGTGAGCCGTAGCTGTAGTAACCTCAGTTTTGGCCATGACATCATATCACAGAAATGGTTCGGTGTAGCAATTTCAACCCTCAGTTTCTAGTCTAAAACTGTCTGGTCCTTCCTTTTGATTACTGTTGAATTGGTTGGCTTGGCCGCAAGGATGACTCAATCTTTTCAAGCAGTGATGTGAGGAACTCTTCGATAGTTACTTCCTCACCGCCCTT
>CAYXJU010000067.1:0-7926 GCA_964464765.1 uncultured Candidatus Bathyarchaeia archaeon
TCGAAAAGCTTTCCAAACACGAAGATCTCACAATCGCTGAAGCCGAAATGGGGGCTGGCAGAATCCTCGACGATTTAGCTCGAAACACGCCTGATACTCTCGCACTGCTAACCGCATTCTTTGGTAGCTTGACCATCAAGGACCCTACGGTAGATGAGCTTACAGGTATGGCGGGCGCTATGGAGGCGACAAAGAGGTTCAAATTTGATTTCAATGTGAAGAAGCCGTTGGTAACGGCTGGGGGAACTGGTGGGGACACCGTGCCGACCATAAATGTAACGACGCCGGCGGTTTTAGTTGCAGCTTCAGCGGGGTCGTACGTTTTGAAGAGTGGTGCCAGAGCCTTCTCGTCTAAAACCGGCTCTTCCGATTTAGCCGTCACTCTAGGAATAAACGTTAACAGCTCCCGTCAGGTTGTGGAAGATTGTGTGGAAAAGCTTGGGGTTACAGTATGGGCTTCAGAAGGCGTCTATCCTTGGATGCAACCGCTTATCGAACTTGGATCTAGGGAATTCGCTTCCATTCTTATGCCCTTTCTATATTCACTTAGGCTCATGATAGCTACGGCGCTGAATCCATTCTCAGTCAAACGTCAGATGAGAGGATTGAGTAAACCCTTCACTCAGAAGGTTGCCAATGTTCTGTCAAAATGTGGCTACGAAAAAGCTCTGGTCGTTTGTGGTTACGGAGATACGGATGATGTGAGAATCGACGAGTGCTCTAATCTGGGCAAGACCGTCGTCTCAGAATTGAAGTCTAACGGTAACATAGATACGTATGAAATTCATCCAGAGGAGATAGGAATCAGAAGGGCAAGAATCGAAGAGGTCCTTGCAGGTTCAACACATCTTGAGAACGCCAAGATAGCTGTCAGAATTTTGTCAGGTGTTGATAGGAGTGCGCGTAGAGACCTTGTGCTATTGAATGCGGCTTTGATCTTGTATCTCGCCGATGAAGTGAAAAATATCATAGATGGCTATGAGCTAGCCAATCAATCGGTCGATGAAGGAAAAGCTGCCCAGAAACTTAGAGAATTGATCGTTTCGAGTGGAGGAAGACTAGAGACGCTAAATTCAATCATAAATTCACAATCCTAATCTTAGAGGAATTCGTTTGCCATCAACGACCGACGACACAGTGACTGTGGTTCTTGCATCAGAGAAACTTGAAAGGTTTAGGAAAGCAAAAGCACTTTTCGAATCTGACCTCGGTAAGAAGATAGAGGTGGATGATTTCTTGGATATGCTTGTGAAGGCGTTCATGTCTTATCGGGACAGTAGGGGAGCGTCTGAGAGCAGTCTACTTCAGAAGCTTACGGAATAGCAAAGTCACCCCTTAACGGAGAACCAGAAAATCAACATTTTATCAACGATCTTCATACTCTCAAGTTTCAAGGGTACCGCATCCTCTTCTCTAAGAAAGCCTTCGCCATCCACCATGGTCGGTGCATCTCTCCCACCCCAGACGTATGGCATCATCCACAGGAAGAACTCATCTACTAGGTTTTCCTTGAAAAAACTCCAACGCGTTTCGCCGCCACCCTCCACCAAGACCGTTCTCACTCCACGATCTCTAAGCTCATTCATCAGTTCCTTAACATCCACTCTCTTTCCCCGAGTTGATACGAAAACTTCCACATCCCTTCTCCTAAGAGATTCCACTCTCTTTCTTAACACGTTCTTAGCGACTGCAATGATCGTGGGCGCATCTTCTGTTTCCAAGATCTTTGAATCAAGTGGTATTCTCCCACTGCTGTCCAATACGACCCTGATAGGATTCCTGCCTTTGACCTCTCTCACGGTTAATGAAGGATTGTCCGCTATGACCGTATCAACTCCAACTATTATGGCGTCAACTCGGGACCTGATCTTGTGCAACATCCTTCGATGGCGAGGGGTCATGAACTTGAAAAATGCTCTCCCTACTCTGTTGGCAGGGGCTATCTTTCCATCCGCGCTCATGTAACCGCCAACTATGACCTTGATGTCCCGCAAGTTCATCAGCCATTGAAGTGAATGAGTGACTATCCTCTTAAGATAGCCCTAAACGGATTCGTTGACGTCTATTCAAGATGGTTTATGTAAATTGAGATCGATTGGAGTGAATGTTCGAGAACATTTCCGTCGCGTATTCTTGGATATTTCAGTGCGATCCTAAGATCAGGAATAAATCAGATCCTACACGCCAACGATAAAAAAGATTACAAGTAGATGCGACGCAAATTATGGATACGTGTCATAAGAGCGGTGCATTCGATTTATGGCTAGAATGGACCGTTGTCCAGCAATTCAAATCCGCAAATAGGACATTTGTATCCGATCATGTTGAATCCACATTTTGGACATGGCTTGGTCAGAGCATGTTTCAAATCGGTCAAGGTCATTGGATACTGCCTGAGATACGCTGGGCAGTAACCTATGTTTCAATCTTTCGAAGATATTCGGTCGTTACCCCACAATAATGTTATGTCTTCACTAGAATGAACCCGCGTCTAGGAATAGGCGGAGAAAACGAAATGATCTGTATCGGCGTTTCTTGAGCAGTGCCATTAAAACCAGTGAATAGTATTGTGTCATAAATGACACATAAACCTGTCGTCGAGAATGCGTCGAACCGCTAGAGTGGCGGGCCCGCGGGGATTCGAACCCCGGACCTCTGCGTGTAAGAATACACTCTACAGCTTTGTCCGCTCTTGCTTAGGAGGATCGGCTGTTGTTAATATCTGCCGCTCCATCCAGACTGAGCTACGGGCCCTCAGGACAGATCAGTTTTCCACGTTGATTAAAACGTTTGTTATCGCATGATGAATGAATTGGACAAAGAGTTAATTTCAAGAAGGCAGTACTTGTTTTAGACTACAACTTAGATCCGGAGGCAATCAGTCATAATGAGAATCTGTGTCAGGTGTGGAAGACGCCTTCGGAAGAGTGAGAAACTGGAAATGTGTGAGCGTTGTAGAAAAGAGACGTTGAAGATCTTTCTAAGGCAAACGCTTGATAACATTGAGCAGCCAGAATCTCGATGACCTCTGTGTCGACCCCCAGTAACGGTTACGAAATTGCATGGATTGTCTAGGTCTTTTTGTTAGGTAAGAGGTGAGAGGCTCTCTTAGCCACCGCCTCATATATTACATATCCTCCGGCGATGCTGATTGCTCCTGCTATGGCGTTGAACAGAACAAGAAATGGAATGAAGGCAATGGCAGTTTCCATAGACTTGAACAAGAAAGGCCATGCGACTAGATTCGCAAGCACCATTACGAGGACTCTTGTCGACACTCCAAACACGAGGGCGAGAGGCCTCAGCCTACTCGAAGTAACCTTGTAGAAGGGTATCATTCCCAAGATTGTTGTGAATTCGGCTAAAGCTTTCATCGATGCTCCCAATACGGCGCCGCTCCGAGCCAAGATAGCTACAAAGGCCACTATGCATGTCACCAATGCCGAGTAAGGTCCGTAGAGGAAAAGGGCAAGAACTGCGGGGACGCCGTCCAGGTCGAATCTTAAGGCTGGAAGTAAAGGAAACGGAATTTTCACCCCTGCAAATTTGAGCGTGTAGTCGAAAACTACTATCAACGCGCTGAGGATGGCTGTACCCGCAATTTCTTTGGTTCGAGATTGAGGTTTCAGGATCAAGCACCGTCATCTAAATGGTTGCCAAAAGCAACCTGAACACATCGATTTTCTATTGAAGTTTTCGTGTCACTTCCTTGACTAGGTCACTTGTCCTTACTTCAACTTCAGTGTGGTCTTTCATAGATCTGATTCGTATCATGCCCTTTTCTAGTTCCTTAGGCCCCAGTATGATTACTACCGGAATTTTCATCGAATCTGCATATTCGAGTTGTTTCTTAAGTGATCTTTTCTTCATGTCAAAGTCGCATGACAATCCCTTTTCTCTGAGTTCCGCTACGAAGGCCAAGATTCTGCGGCGGCTCTGTTCATCAATGGCTGCCGCGAAGGCCTTGGGACTCTGAGAAAGATTTGGAAACAGGGAGGCTCTTTCAAGAGAGATCATAAGTCTCTCAATTCCGCCGGCAACGCCTGTGGCAGGGATCTCTCTTTTTCCATACAGTCCACACAGTTTGTCGTATCTTCCTCCGCCGAAGATTGCTCCAACATCTTCGCCGCCTTTGTCGTAGGCTTCGAAGACGATGCCGTCATAGTATCCTATTCCTCTGACTATGCTAAGGTCAAGGATGCTTTTCCTTGATTTTCCAAGGCCTTCAAGTAGGTCAAACAGTCTTGAAAGTTCAGCATGGCCTTTTGCACTCATCTCGTTTTTCAAGTACTCTTGTGGTATCTTTGAAAGAATCTGGTCAGCAGTTCCATTCAGCGAAATGGTCTCGCTTATCTTTTGGAAGGTATCTTCCGCTATTCCAATCTTGAGGAATTCGTTTTCAAACTCTTTTGGAGATGTCTTTCTATACTTGTCGATGGCTCTGATCGTGTTTTCTATCTGTTGACCGTCTGTGATTCCTATGCGTCTGAGGAATCCTTCAGTAAACTTTCTGTTGCTGATTCGGACTTCATAGTCTCGAAGTCCAACGTTTTCTAGGATATCCATTGCTAGTGCTATTACTTCGGCGTCGGCTTCCTGTTCAGATGTTCCATAGATTTCGGCATCCCACTGGTAGAAGTGTCTGTACCGTGCAAATTGAGGTTCGTCGTATCTCCACATTCCCGATAAGGCGCCGATTTTTATGGGTTCAGAAAGGTCAAATCTGTTCGCTATCATCCTCGTCATTCCGACTGTGAGGTCGAATCTTAATCCTAGGTTTCTTCCTGACTTGTCGGCAAAGAAGTAGATTTCATCCCTGATCTGGGGGCCGCTTTTTGCTTCAAGGGTTTCTAAGTTCTCGATTGATGTAGGTTCCACCATCTGAAAACCATACTTTTCCATAACGCTGAGTATCTTGTCATTCAACCAGAGTCTCTTCGCCATCTCTGGAGGATCGATGTCTTTCATTCCTCTGGGGAGCGAGAAGCTTCGTTCGGACAATTGTTCTTACTTCCTTCAATTTGTCTAGTCTGGATTGTAGTAATTCTAGATTTCTAGAGAATTCAGAGAGTAGTAAACTATGTCTGTCCTCCTGTCGATGACTGCGAGTATGAGTTCTTTCTTCTCTTTCCCAGCCATCTTCAGATACTTTCCCAGTTTCTCTAGACTCGCTTCGCGACCTTCGTATACTATTGAGACCAGTCTTCGCATGGCTCCTTTGCCGTGGACCTCGAAGTCTGAATCTTCGGAATCTCTCACTATGTATCCTCTGTCTCTCAGGTCACGGTAGATTAGGTACTTTATCCAGATCTCAGCCTTCCCATATGACAGTGTATCCACTAGATCGCGAAGCTCTACTGGCTCTGATGTTCGTGCGTCTGAGACTTTGATCCGTTCTTTTTCAACAAGGTAGAAGGCTTCAAACGGTGAGAGTAAGAGTTTTCCTTTTCGAAGGTCACCGAATCCTCTCTCACGTAGCTCTCTGAGGGATGAGGAGATTGGAATGCACACTTTTTCATCTTTGTAAAGTGCATTGAAGACTTCTGCTGGTTTCTCTACGCTGTTTATTGATGCGTCTGAAGATTGGTTGGAATCCATGTAACTATATCATCTCAATTCTTGTTACGTATTCTCACGGCCGGTCTTACGGAGGTAGGCATTAGACTTAACTTGCTGATAAGTAACCATTGTGGAAGGTGTATTCTATGCCAAACTTCTTCAGCCTAAGAACTGTTGCATGGAAGAACGGTAAGGTACGCATGATAGATCAGTCTAGGCTTCCTGAAAGGTTGAGTTACGTTCAGTGCAGGAGCTACTCGGAGATCGCGGAAGCTATCAGGAGCATGGTTGTTAGAGGCGCCCCGGCTATCGGAGTCGCGGGCGCTATGGGTATGGCCTTAGCTGCCTTGAGAAGCAAAGCCAAAACTAGGAGCAGCCTTCTACGAGACCTTGAGCAGGCACAAAAAGTTCTTGTGAAGACGCGGCCGACTGCCGTGAATCTCTCGTGGGCAACTCGAAGGGTTCTCGATGCTGCGAGAACGATAGAAGGCGAACCTAGGTCAATCGTCAAGGCTGTTGTCGAAGAAGCAAGGATGATGGCTGATGAGGATGTTGAGACGAATCGGACCTTAGGCAGAAATGGGGCAGTTCTACTCAGAGACGGAGACATTGTGCTCACGCACTGCAATTGATCTCATACAAGTGAGATCAGCGGAATGCGGGAGCACTTGCAACCGTAGGCTACGGTACAGCACTTGGAGTCGTGCGTGCAGCAGTTCAGCAGGGAAAGCGTATCAAGGTAATCGCGACAGAGACCCGCCCAAAACTTCAGGGAGCTAGGCTAACCGCTTTCGAGCTGACTATGGATCGAATACCTGTCACGCTCATAGCAGACAGCATGGTTTCATACGTTATGATGAATGATCTGGTCGATAAGGTGTTGGTGGGAGCCGACAGAGTTCTTGCGACTGGTCATGTCTTCAACAAGATCGGTACGTCTACCATAGCAATAGTTGCAGACCATTACAGCATACCCTTCTATGTCGCCGCTCCGAAATCATCCTTCGACCTTACAAAATCTGTTAACAGAGTCGAGATTGAGCAACGCGACCCTATGGAAGTAAGAATGATCGAGCGGCACATTCTAGCTCCTAGAAACGTCTCAGCATGTAATCCAGCTTTCGACATGACAACACCCAGTCTAGTGAACGCCATTATAACCGAAAAAGGTGTGATTCGCGCGCCTTACAGAAAGAACATTAGAAAAATTCTAGGCAGTGGATAAGATCATTCGCTAAGTGGATGGCTTCTTCTTGATCTCAAGAACAATCTCAACGGGACACTTGGCAACCTGTTCTATCCTACTTTTCCATTCTTCTCCAATAGAAACCAGCGCGAATATGCCTGTAACCTCGGCCTTCGCCTTCTGAACGATCTTCACGAGAGCTCGTTGGGTTTCTCCGCTATCTATAACATCATCCACTATTAGGATACAGTCCCCTTTCCTCAAGGAGTCTCGTGGAACATACAGGCTCATCATCACCGCCGTCTTCGACGGAATGTAGACCTCTTCTATGAATTCCCTAACGCCAACCTCTCTACTCTTCTTCGCTATGACCAAGCCCACACTCAGCCTGTGAGCTAACAACGTTGCAATCGGAACCCCGTCCACGGCGGCCGTTACGATCTTTGTAATCCGTTTTCCAGCAAACAGGTTGATCGCATGTTGAACTGCTCTCTCCAACAACAACGTGTCCGAAATGATCTCGGTATTGTCGAAGTAACCTAACTCATCAAATCGAATTCTTTTCTGAAGCTCATTCTCGAGGCGCAGGATTCTCTGCAGTGTCTTGTTTATTGATTCAGCCCTCTGTATCGTTGGCAGAACATGACCCTTCACATATCGGCTAAGCACAGTCTCAGGTAGGTTTATGATCTGAGCGAGTTCGCGATAAGTATAGTAGTTCTTAGCAAGATTGAGCAACTCTATCGTCATGAGTTTGTACTTCAGATCTAGGATTCTTGAACCCGCTTTCAAGATAGACGCGCCACTTTACAATTTTGTGCTTACGTGTATAACCGTTTCGCCTAGTTTTTGTCACCAAAATGATTTTAACAGTTCCTCGTTCACGTGTATGCGTTCTGGGTGTCGCATCGCATTTGAGAAGCCGGTTCCAGAGTCTTCAGAATGAAATGACATCAACAACATTCTACGTGCCGCATATCCTTTTAGGCACATATATAGGTCAAGATGGTCTTGATGGCACCCTCAAGGATGCAAGACGCCGCCCTCTAGTTCCCCATATATCCATCGTTTCGACAACTTGCGGACTCTGGCAGAGGACTAGGGATTCACGGGCTCGTAGTCTAGCCAGGATGAAGACACAGAGACCTTTGGTCGTGCAAGCCTTCGGAGGTTTCTGGAGA
>CAYXJU010000068.1:0-3069 GCA_964464765.1 uncultured Candidatus Bathyarchaeia archaeon
ATGATCGTCTTGGTTTCTGTCAACCCTCCGTTGAGAACTGCGGAGCTCAATACGCGAAGCTCTTTTGCGGAGCGAATGATCAGTGTCTTATCATCAATGCGCAGGTTGACTCCGTTTATTCCGGTTCTTGTTGTCAACTAGATTCTGACCACCAGTTTCTGAATCAATTGAGTTCCGTAGTAGTCTAAGGGCACTGCGACCAGTAAGGTGAAGACGGCGCAGGTAGTCTTCATAATTCTCAAGGCTCTGTAGACGTGATGAGTCTTGAGAGTCTCGTAAGTTTCGCCAATCGTGTATTGTCCAGTTTTTTCTAATTTGACGCCCAAAGCGCCGGCCATCGCAGACATAGGCCATCCCGCATTCAAACTCTCAGGTGTATTCCGATATCTTGAGAGAATATTCTTGGCTCGTCTCCAATTTTCGCCCGCCAAAGCTGAGGCAAGCAACATCACGAATGCAGTAATTCGTGCAGGAACGTAATTTGCTGCTGTATCCATTTTCGCTGAGAACCAACCGAGGTCCATATGTTCTTGATCTTTGTAGCCTACCATCGAGTCGAGTGTGTTTATCATTCGATAGACAACTGCGCCAGGAGCTGCGAAGACTGCAAAATAGAAAATTGGGGAAGTGTATCCATCAATGACTCCTTCTGCGATAGTCTCGATACTGGCCGAGATCACGTGTTGTTCGTTTGCATTTGAGAGGTCTCTCCGAACAGTCTTCTGGCATAGTCGTCTTGCTTCTTGTATGTTGTTTGATTCGAGAGCTTCCGCGACGGGAAGCATGTGAGAGTCCCAAGATTTCAAGGCGAAGCTAGTCTTGAGAATGATAGTTGACGCCAGAACATATCCGGCAGCACCAAGGTACTTCTCGGCCAGAGCTACGATGGCGATTGTCGCGACCGCAAAACCAGTGACACAGACGAACCAAAGAACGCAGCCGCCCATACGAGTTTTCCGCGGGGTTCTGCTTCTGAACTTTGGTTTAAGATAACTGACAACGCGTCCCATCCACACGGTGGGGTGTATCTTCTCAGGGGGTTCTCCCGATATCTGGTCTAGAAGCAGAGCCAAACCCAAGACGAGCAGGTTTAGGAAAAAAGCTTCGAACACTGTCATAGCAGTCATTTCAACCCTAGAAGGTCCGTGATGAAGTCAACATCCAAGCTCTTGGTAATCGCGTCCACGATTCGTTTCAGGCTCTTCTCCCATTCGTCTTCGATTGACGCTGTTATTGGGGTCGTTGCTAGTCCTTTTCTTGACGCAATATATGCGACAAGGCTGTCTCTGACAGCTGGTTTGTCGAAGATGCCATGTAGGTATGTTCCGAATACCAAGCCACTTTCGTCGACTGCCCCATCAGGGTCTGAACATGTGGTTCCCTGTCTTCCAACTATCCTGAAAGCAGGTTTCGATCGGGGGCCCAGTGTTGTTTTTCCCATGTGAATCTCGTACCCAGTGAGTTCTAGGTTTCGAGCTCCTTCGAGGATTGGTCCTGAACCTACTGAAATGGCAGATACAAGTTCTGTCACTTTCTGGTAACTTTCAAAAGTGGTATCTATGTCGAGTAGGCCAAGACCGTGTACGCTGTCTGCGAATCCTGATTCGATTCCTTTCTTGTCTCTTATTGTTTTTCCAAGCATTTGGTATCCGCCACAGATGCCGATAATCGGAGTCTCTTTGGCACGCAAGTCATTAAGGACGGAGTCGATGCCAACGTTTCGTAACCATTTGAAGTCGCCAATTGTGTTCTTGGTTCCCGGCAGAATCACCATGTCCGAGTCGATCAGGTCATTTGGAGAGTCTGCATAGACGAGATTGACGAGTGGATGCGTCTGCAGAGATTCGAAATCTGTGAAATTGGATATTCTGGGAAAACGGATCACGGCGATTTTTATCGGCTTGGTCCTTTGACCTCTCAAGTTGTCAAGTGAGACCGAGTCCTCATCTGGAAGCCTTAGCCCTTGGATGTAAGGCAGGACACCGATGACATGAATCCCCGTCATTCTCTTGATGGTGTCAAGTGCAGAGTCGAGAAGCTTGATCTCGCCTCGAAACTTGTTCAAGATGAATCCTCGAATTCTCGCTTTATGGTCTGGCTTGAGTAGAGCTACAGTGCCGACTATGCTTGCGAAGGCTCCTCCTCTGTCGATATCAGTCACTAATAGGACTGGAGCGTTCGCGAGGTCAGCTATCTTCATGTTTGCAATGTCGAACTCGTAGAGGTTGATCTCAGCTGGACTTCCAGCTCCTTCGATAATGATCAGTCCATAGTCACGTGACAGTCTCTCAAATGATTCTCTGACACCTTGAAACCCAGTTGTCGATGCGAACTCGCGCCAGTAATCATAAGCGGAAACATCTCGAAACGGTTTTCCTTGGAACACAATTTGACTCATCATGTCTCCCCTAGGCTTCAAGAGAATCGGATTCATGTCAGTCTGAACGGGCGTTCTAGCGGCGAAAGCTTGGAAAGCTTGAGCCCTTGCGACCTCTTCCCCCGAGTCTGTTACAAATGAGTTAAGAGACATGTTCTGAGCCTTGAAGGGAGCTACCCTGTACCCCTTGTCGGAAAAGATGCGACACAATGCAGCGACGAGGATACTCTTTCCAGAATGGGATGATGTTCCCTGAATCATCAAAGTCTTTGCCAATGAGACTCAGCGTCCTCTTAGAATCTCTCGTCTGAGCTGCATCAGCCTACCGGGATTGAGGTGTCCACTTTGACGTTCCTCTACCAATGCACAGAGCACCTCGTTGGCGATGTTTCGTCTATGTATCCAAGAGCAGTTCATGCAGCTCCAGACAAGTCCTTTTCCAGAATCTCTCTTGACGAGTCTGCCCGTAGTTCTGGAATCATGGCACGGATAGAATGGGCAGAAACACCATGTGCAGTCTTGTCCGTGAAAGTGACACGGATACCACCTGCAAGTAGCAAATGGACCGAGGATGCGCCCCATCGTGAACGCATGGCGAACTCTATCTCGTGCAATCCTGTTCAAATCAGCCAGCCCCTTCAAAGAGATTCTCAGATCACTGTTCCAACATTTCTTTTGAAAGTGTTCAATGG
>CAYXJU010000068.1:3079-7733 GCA_964464765.1 uncultured Candidatus Bathyarchaeia archaeon
GTATAAGAGACAGCCATATATGAGGGATCTAGAATATAGATGTTCGGCTGGATGGGCCAACCATGAACTCTCGACCAATTATGTTGCTCACGGTTTTGTCGCTCTTGTTCGTGATAGAGATTTTGGGTTTTGGCAGCGGTCTGCACGTTGGGCCTTCACGGGTGTGTGCGTCTGACGAGTTTCCGATGTGGGTTGTTGATGGGTTTGGTAGGAATGTTTTGATTGGGCGGGTTCCGATGAGGGTTGTGTCGCTTTCGCCGAGTAGTACGGAGATTTTGTTTGCTTTGGGTGCGGGTTCGAGGGTTGTGGGGGTTACTAGGTATTGTGATTATCCGCCTGAGGTTTTGGTTAGGGTTGGGGACGGGAGTCTGAAGGTTGTTGGGGGCTTTACCGACCCGAATGTTGAGGTTATTGTGTCGCTTAGGCCGGATTTGATACTGGTGTCTAGCGATTTGCAGGAGGATGTCATTTCAAATCTTGAGGGGAAGGGGTTGACTGTGTTTGGGTTGGCGTCGAGGACGATTGATGAGATAGTGGAAAATGTGCGGGTTGTAGGTCGAATCTTGGGAATGGGTGAGTCCGCTGAGGACCTAGCTCAAAGCATGACTGTGAGAATCGACGCCGTCATCAACCAGACCAGGCAGGTGGCTGAGAGGCCAAAGATCTACTATGAGGTCTGGTATGACCCCTTGATGAGCGTAGGGCAAGGAACCTACTTGAACGATCTAATAGCGCTGGCTGGAGGGACGAACATATTCTCTGGGTCGACAGCTCCGTATCCAGTCGTGAACTCTGAAACGGTCATAGCGGCGGACCCGCAGATCATTATAGTCGCCAAGGGGTATATGGGCGCGATAGAAGAGACAAGGTCCAAGATTAAAGATCGCCCTGGATGGAGCTCCATAAGCGCCGTTCGAAACAACAGAATATACGATATCGATGAAGACACCGTGTATCGTCAAGGCCCAAGAATAGTAGATGGATTGGAGACACTGGCCTTGATTGTTCATCCAGAACTGTCTCCCGAAACTGGAATGCACAGTCTAGTCATCTCAACATCTCCGGCAGTTCAGGGCGTTGTGTTCGAGATTGATGGCATCTTTGAACGAACCGACGGTAGTGGAGTCATTTCACTTGTCCTTGAGAAAGGCGTGCACACGGTAAAGATGCTCAACAATTCGGTTACTATTGGGTCTGACAGACTGGGATTCTTGGGTTGGAGAGGAGCAGCGTCAGGAAAGAATGGATCTGTGTCGATACGTCTAGACTCGGATTCCACACTTGCAGCTAACTATTATTACACAACCACGACTCTTCCTTCAGAGCCGACACATCAACTCAACTACTACACACTGGTCGTGACAGCGATGGCTGTGGTTGTCGCATCTGCTCTGCTTGTGTTTGGGCTTAGATCCAGGCACCGTGAAGCAATTGACCACAAATGAAAGTCAAACCAATACAATGCGTCCGCGAAGAAAGCCAGTGCTACTTGTTTTATTGGTGGCTTCAGTCTTCGTCTTCATGATTTCAATGTCCATAGGACCAATCCAGATTCCTCTGGATAGGATCGTGGAGATACTGTTCAAACTGCTTTTCAAATCTCAAGACTCCACCGAACCCGCGGCACTAATACTGTTCCAGATTCGGTTGCCGAGAGTCTTGGCTGGAGCTATTGTTGGTGCATCCTTGTCCACAGCCGGCGTCGCGTTTCAAGGAATATTTAGAAACTCGATGGCAGACCCGTACGTGATAGGTGTTTCATCCGGTGCTGCGCTTGGAGCAGCTCTTGCCATAGTCCTTGGAACAAGCCTCGGCATACCTGGACTTGGGGATATCCCGATTCTTGCTTTTCTCGGTGCACTGCTGACTATTCTTGTGGTATATAATGTGGCGAGGGTTGGACCGAAGGTTCCTGTGACAACACTGTTGCTGTCTGGAATCGCTTTCAGCATCTTCCTCTCTGCGGTGGTAGCTTTGTTAGAAGTCTTCGCAGGCTGGGAATTGCATAGTCTTGTATTCTGGTTAATGGGCGGATTCTCCTACGTTGAATTGAATGAGCTTTGGATTGTGACGATCTCGGCATCGGTTGGCATCATCATCATCTATCTGTATGCTCGAGATCTGAACATACTCCAGCTTGGGGAGGAAGAAGCTCGGCATCTCGGCGTAGAAACCGAAAAGGCCAAGAAGATACTCATAGTGGCGGGGTCGTTGGTGACCGCTTCAGTGGTTTCGATCAGCGGGATCATAGGCTTTGTCGGACTGATAATCCCTCATATCACGAGGTTGATTGTGGGACCTGATCACAGGATTCTAATTCCAGCTTCAATGTTTGTGGGTGCAATGTTCATTATGTTATGCGACGCGCTTGGCAGAATAGTTCTGGCACCTATCGATCTGCCAGTCGGAATCGTAACTGCCCTTTCCGGCGGACCTTTCTTCATATACCTCTTGAAAAAGAGGAAAGGTACCTATGGGATCTAAGGTAGATCATATGCTCTGGGCCCCCTACCGGGGTAGGGGGGTCGGGGGCGGTCTCGTGGATAGCAGCGCGTCTGAGACCTAGTTCGCGCCTGGATTATGGAAGAATTGAAACGGATCAGTTTCGGGAAACATGTATGAAAGGCCAGATAATCGTGAACGGCGTCAAATGCTGCTACGGTTCTCGAGTAGTCCTAGAAGACGTGGAGTTGCGCGTCAACCGAGGTGAGATGGTTGGAGTCCTTGGACCCAATGGCGCCGGCAAGACTACGCTATTGCGAACCATTAGCAAAACTCTGAGCCCAAGTCTAGGAGTTGTTTTGCTCGACGGAAGAGACCTCTACACCTTGACTGACAAAGAGGTCGCTAGAGAGATGGCGGTTGTACCTCAGACTACCACATCGATCCCGAACTTTGTCGCTCTTGAAGTTGTGTTGATGGGTAGAAATCCGTTTCTCAGACGCCTACAGTTTGAGAGCGAGAAAGATCTCGAAATCGCCAAGGAAGCTATGGAACTCACGGGGACATGGCATCTCGCCAATAGATTGATTTCAGAGTTAAGCGGAGGAGAACGCCAGAAAATAACTATCGCCCGTGCAATAACCCAACAACCCAAAGTCCTACTGTTGGATGAGCCGACACTCCACCTTGACATAGCCAGTCAAATCGACATAATGGAACTCGTTAAGAGATTATGCAATCAGAAAGGTCTCACAGTACTCTCCGTCTTCCACGACTTCAATCTGGCAGCAAGATACTGCAACAAGGTCCTCCTGATCGGAGGAGGCAAGATCGTGGCCGCAGGCCGGCCGGAAGACGTTATCACAGCAGACAACATATCCAAGATCTATGGGGTTCAGGTTTCAGTAAGACGCCACCCGGTAACGGGCTCACTTTACGCTATGCCTCTGTCCACTTCTCAAAACCTTGGAAACCACCGAGGAAAAGGGGATGTTCATGTGATATGTGGAGGCGGTACAGGTGGAGAGGTCATGCGTAAACTAATTGAGTCGGGTTGGCGTGTAAGTGCAGGCGTACTCAACCTTCTAGACACCGATCTCGAGAGCGCTGAAGTCCTCAAAGTTACGGTCATAACTGACGCTCCTTTCTCCACAATCTCTGATGAGGCAGCGAAAGAGAACCTCAAGAGAATCAGCAAGGTATCTGCAGTTGTTGTTACTGATTTCTCTGTGGGATACGGCAACCTGAAAAATCTTGAGACTGCCATATCCGCAGTTGAGAAAGGCATACCGACCGTTGTGATCAAGGGATCTTCTATCAAAGAGAGGGACTTCACATCAGGCGAAGCGAGCAAATACTATGCGTGCCTCTTGGACAAAGGAGCAATGGTTGCAGAGACAGTTGACGAAGCTCTCAGCATCGTCGAAAAAAGAGCACGGCAAAGAACCGATAATTAATTGCCTCCAATCGTAGCCAGCAAGCTCCGGCTATAGGGTTTCCGGAGACATCAAAGAGTACTGTCTTGCAGCCGCTCGTTCCCAGATCGATACCAAGTAAGTACTCCAATTCAACAGACCGGTTTTGAAGATCGATTAAAGCCTTGGGAGCGCGGATGGTTGGGTTGAAAGAGCCTAGATTGCGTCAACACTCAACTTTTCGGGAAGCCATCGATTGTTCTTCATCATCTTTCGAAACTCCAGTACTCTCATGCGCTTGCTGAATATCGGTCCATTTGTCACCAAGGTGTGGAATTCTCCCTTTTCACCCAATCGGTCGAGCCCCTGTTGTTCGAGGTATTTCACGAATTCCCAGTCAAACGGACGGCCTATCCATTCGCCGTCAATGAGGTCTGCCATGGCACTGACGATCATGGCTTTGAAACCGCCGCCGATAAACTCGTTCAACAACCTGTCATAGTCCTCCAGCCAAAGGGGCAAGAATGGTTTGATTCCAATATCGCTACAAACCCTCTCTACCCAGTCTCTGTGCCCTTGGAGGTTTATGTCGCCAAACACTCCGCCTTGGACACCTTGAGTCTTCTGGTCTCTAATGATTTTCTTGAAACTTTCTTCATATGACCCACTGAAATTCTTGCCATAGATTATTGGAATCCCTAAGGTCTCCGCCTGAACATCGAGAACCTCCTTTGTCAACCCGTGGCTGGCAGACATTGAACCATCTTCGCCCAACATGGTAAACAAGAACCCGATCT
>CAYXJU010000069.1:0-7605 GCA_964464765.1 uncultured Candidatus Bathyarchaeia archaeon
CTATAAAGCCTTTTGCATTCATTCTAATGGTCTTCGCCTGAAGATTCTACAAAAATAGAACCATGTTTTTCCTTTTTCGAGCGATGAAATCTATGCTCTCAACGCAGAAAAAGTCTTTTTTCAGTGTTCAAACGCTCAAAGGAAGCCAGAAGATTGCGATCTGACTATATAAAGCGTTAAATTCCCCTGTACCCCCTGCTACCTCATGGACGTTGTCCTCGTTTCAAAGCTTCATTCAGAAGACTGGGAGGATGCTCTAACAAGACTTTGTATCTATGCGATTAAGCAGGGGTATGCAGAGCCGACGCTCTTAGATGCCATAATAGACAGGGAGCGGAGGTGTCCGACCGGTTTTCCTGTTGATGGTAATCGTGGGGTTGCTTTGCCACACGAAGACATAGTTTACACGAAAAGACCCGCTGTGATTATTGCGCGTCCTATGCCCCCTTTACTCTTCGGTCGGATGGACAACGCCAGAGAGAACGTGACAGCCTTTCTCATATTCATGGTACTGGCTGATGATGTTGAGAGGTATCCCAAAACCTTTGAGAAACTCACTTCCTTGTTGAGGAATATAGAATCCGTCGAAAAACTGCGAAAAATGAGAGTACCGGAACTGAAGCAATTGATGCTCAGTAGTTTGGGTAATGAAATGGCCGGGTTCGTGACTGTTGAACTGGGCTAGGCTTTTCTTTCGACACCAGCCCAATGCGGTGCTTCCAACGCCTTGACTATGCCGTTAATGATCGGTTCCATGCCTACTCCCGAAACCAGGGCAACACCCATAAAGACAGGCAACTCCTTCGGGAGCTGTAAATCCTCAGGTCTCCCAATTATGGTTATGGCAGCGTCCGGCTTCCAAGTATCAACAATGCCGGGAGCTTCGTTGTCCCTGCACAATTTGGTTTCCACATCGTCAAAGCCTCTTTTTTGGAGTTCCTCTACGATTCTTTTCGCTGCCATTTTTGATGTCCATCCGCCAGTTCCAGCCCCAGTAACAACTAGAACCTTGTACTTGGCCAAGTAAATCCCTTGAGATGGTTCGTTCAATAAACATATAAACTTGATGAAGAAGACACGAATTGATTTGGAAGAACGTAATCTGAATGAAGGCTACTCATGTTATCAGAAAGATTCTTCACTCGTTTACTATTACGGTTTTCAAAGATCTATTCCTTTCGAAGGCAACTTTGAACGCATCAGAAATATCTTCCAGTTTGAAAGGGTGGGTTACGAGGTCGTCGAGTTTCAGTCTGCCCGACTCCATTAACTCTAGGGCCATCCTGGTCTCTAGATGCGATGCAGAATACGTTGAAGTTATGGTGATCTCTCGGCAAATCTGATTCATTTGGTACAAGCTCATCTTGAAGTCTTCGTACACTCCTGCGTACAGAAACAGTGTACCGCTTGGTCTAAGCATTTTGACCGCTTGTTCGTTGGCCTCAGCGCTCGTGGTCGCAGTATAGGCAATATCGACTCCTCTACCATCGGTCATCTCCCTAGCCTTCTCGACAGGATCCTCCTTTCTAGGATTCACCGTGATGGATGCGCCGAACTTCTTCGCGGCCTCTAGACGGAAATCGCTGAGATCCGCAGCAATTATTTTCCCGGCTCCCAAGATTGTTAATAGTTTGATGTGTGTGAGTCCCATAGGTCCGCAACCGAGAACCGCTACAGCGTCTCCCGGGGTCAAAGGCGTCTTCATTATACCTCTTAGAATGCATGCCGTAGGCTCGACTTGCGCTGCTGCCTCAAAAGAAACATTGTCCGGTATGAGGTGCGTGTCTTGTTCGACAAGCTTCGCAGGCACCCTGATGTACTCTGCAAAGCCTCCGGGTTCAATGTTGATCGGATAGAAATCCTTACATAGAGTGTAGGCGCCGTGACTGCAATACCAACAGGTTAGGCAACCAACATGATGGTGCGGCACTACCCTATCTCCCACTTGAAACTTTTGGACGCCCTTACCTGCCTCTACTACCTCACCAGATACCTCATGCCCTATTACCACCGGTTTGCGACCCTGCTCCTTGATCTTCGATGGGACGTACTCCGGACGCAGGTCCGAGCCACATATCCCGCAGACCCTCATCTTTATTAGAATCTCTCCAGACCCGATCTTCGGCTTAGGGGCTTCCTCGCATTTTATATCCTTCACACCGTAGAACGCGCCTACCTTCATTCTCTGCACCTCCATTCTTTCTAACGCTGGTACCGCTCTGCATTAAGAATAATACGACGGAAACCTTTTAGGTTTTGCCATCTGATTGCAGTTTTCTGAGGTCACTTTAGTGCGAGTTTCTCTAGAACAGAGGGGTTTGCGACGTATCTTGGTTTCTGTCTTTTGAAGAATTTCACAATGTCCTCTGCGTTCATCATGTCCATTTCACGCATGTCTTCCAATGTGTAGGAAGCTATGTGAGGTGTAGTGATCACATTATCGAGCTTGAATAATGGAAAGTCTTCGCCCGGCGGCTCTCGGCGATATACGTCTAGAGCTGCGCCCAGTATTCTGTTGCTGTTCAACGCTTCAAACAAGGCTTCTTCATCGATAATTCCACCCGTTGCGGTCGATAGGATGATGGCGTCAGCTTTCATTAAACTAAGTTCACGTTTCCCGATTAAGTTGCGTGTTTCGTCTGTCAGCGGAGTATGTATTGTGACAACATCAGATTCACTTAGAAGTTCTTCAAGGGTGACAGGTTCTGCTCCGACTTCTTTTGTCTTCTTCTCATCAAGATATGGGTCGTACACCAGTACTTTCATGTCAAAGGCTGAAGCTCTCCGTGCCACTCTTATCCCAACGCTTCCAAGTCCTATGATCCCGATGGTTTTTCCGTGAACATTGCGACCGACGTACTTTGTGGTTTCCCATCTGCCTGCTTTCGTTGAAGCTTGCGCGGTGGTGATGTTTCTCAGCAAGTTAATGATCAGACCTATTGTGAAGTCTGCAACAGATTCGGCGTATACGAAAGGAGTGTAAGTAACCACAATACTCATCTCTGTTGCTGCTTCGAGATCTAGGTTTTCTCCACCCATCTGGCCATGCCTGCAGATGATTTTCAGCCTCTTAGCGTTTTCAAGCACCTCTCTGTCAAACAGTTCATTTCCAATTATGCCATCGACGTCTTTGACGATCTGCAAGATGTCATCCTTGTACATGATTCGATTGAGAGGGTTCAACTCCACTTCTGCTACTTCTCTCACCAGTTCCAAAGCTTCTTTGCAGTATCTGCCAAAAGACCTTGAAATAACGAAGACTTTTGGTTTCTTTTTCACCAATGCTTCTTCCTCGTTATCAGATTGAAGGTTAATGGTCATCAGGGAGAAAAAGGTTTCACATTTCTTGCGCTCGAATTACAAGAAAGCTATGTATCCGGTGTCTCAGCCGATAGTTCGCAGGAGGTGCTCAGGCTTGGTTATCTCATGCTACTTGCAAAACCGACTGCCGAGACAAATAATCTTGATTTCACTGTCTTTGAGTCCACGTGTGCCGAATTCTGTTTGCCTACCGTAGGTCTAAGATTTCTGCTTTTGAGTATAGCGATCTGAATCTGTCTCTGAAATTCGTTAGACCCTCATTGGTTCTTGCGCCAAAGACAACCATCTTTCCGAGGCCGGGTCCGAGGTCTTCGAACATCTTCTCTAGCTTCATTCTAAGTGACAGTCTTCGAAGGGGAGGGTTAAGAATTAAAGAGTCAATCTCATCGATCAAGATAACTTCCTGATCAGAAACATCTATTTCTTCAATTAAGTCTTCAAGGTTGATATAGACGCCCTTACGTTCCTTCTGTTTTGCAGTTTCCAAAATATGTTCGAGGATCTTCTTCTTCTTGTCAGGGGGACCTACCAGAATCTTGATTTGGGTGGCTTCTTCTTTCAGTGCTTCAACCTGAGAATCCAGCTTGGAAATCGCGTTATTGAAGACTTCCTCAGACAATATTTCTTCCTCAAAGAATTGATGTTGGAAATATGTTAAAAAGGTATCATAATGACTTTGACAGAGCCTTCAAAACGGTCGAAGGGGATGGATGAACAATGGATATCGAGCCGGTCATTCGTTCAAAATGCATGGAAATCGATAAATCGGCTAACATTGTCTCTACGTTTTGCGTATCTTTCTAATTGCCTCAAAATCCTGCGAAGCCATTTCTCCTAAGTTGCCAAAGAGATGCGAGGTTACCATAGTTATCGATATGTTTTCAAGGTTATCCGCAGTTGCCATGGCGTCCATCAGGTTCTTACCAACGACTATCACGCCATGATTCTTCATGATTATGGCTTTGCTGTTTACTATATTTTCTCCTATCAGTTGAGCTAGCCTTGTAGTCCCAGGGAATGCAAAAGGTATTATTGGGACGTCGCCAAGCGTTGCAGCTTCGAGGTTCACAGGCTTGATTTTGATGCCGGCGTTGCCCAAGCCTGTTGCAACTGGGTTGTGCGAGTGAATTACCGCATTGACGTCAGGCCTTCGTTTGTAGACTTCGGTATGAAAGGGCACCTCCACAGACGGCTTGAAGCGTCCTTCAAGAACTTTTCCCTGAAAGTCAATTTTCACAAGTTGAGAGGGTTTCAAATCTCCCTTGAACACACCACTGGGTGTGATCCAACACTCGTTTTCGCCCTCCATTCTAGCGCTTATGTTACCGCCCCATGCCGTAACAATTCCTCTTTCGTAGAGGCGTTTGGTTACATCGACTATCTCTTTTTTCAATCTTTGTACTTCTTTCAAGATCAACACCCTCATGTCGGCTCGTACGGTTTGAATATCTCACCCAATTTCATCTGATCCAACACCGAACCTTTACCCGCCATTCTCTTGCGCAGAATGGCCATCATTAGACTTAATGTTCCGGCAGATATACCGTGTTGAGTCTCCATCTCGTCAACAGTAACCTCAGCGTCAGGTTTAGTATGCATCCCATGCGTCACTTTCATTTGTTGGTTCTTGATTTCAATAACATAGTCGCCGTCTTTGCCTTCCTCTGTTATGTGGTATTGGATTACACGGTCCCAGCCCTTTGTTTCAGTTGTATGAATAGCGTTGGCAGAATCTCTTTAAAGTATTTCTTCGCAGTAATCTTCTCAGACACCGCAAATCACTCAACTTCAATATGGGATGTCGATAGGGATAAATGGTTTTCTTTCAAAAATGAATGCTCGTTTACGAAACCTACGATGCAGCGTCGTTAGACTGTGCGCGCGCTATTCAAAACAATCGCATCATCGATCTGTTAGTCAAGCTTCACTCTCATAGGGATCTCATCTGACAACCACGCGCACGTTCCAAAGCCCGTCCAACCAAATGTTGGCAATTGCGTTAACAGTAAGCGTGGCGATCGCTTACTGGACTCTCTAGGATAGAGCCAAGGACATAAGCTGAAGAACTCAGGAAGGCGAAGGCAAGCAAATAAACTCCACCAAAAGTTTTATAATTTCTCTCCTTTCTTATTGGTAAGAATCTTAGAGACAGTAGAGGCCCCGATACTCCACAACAGGTCCAAGTGAAGATCGATTAACACCAAACGAAGACAAGTGCGGGTTAAGATCGATACATGGTGCCAATAAGCGGTTTGAATTGAAATGGACGTACTAGTACACCCAAAATTTTACGCTGAGAACAGAGAAGAAGCAATCAAAAAACTAGTCGACTATGTGTGCGAAAAAGGGTATGTTAAGGATACATATCTTGAGGCCACTCTTGAACGTGAAAAAGTCTTTCCAACAGGTCTAGTATTGGCGGGCAAACACCACGTTGCAATTCCCCACTGCGACGTAGAGCATGTGTTGAAACCAGTTTGTGCAGTAGGAGTTCTAGAAAAACCAGTAGAGTTCAGAGTCATGGGAGATCCTAAACAAAAAGTGGATGTCTCAGTCGTGTTCTTGATCGGCGTAGCGAAAAAAGAAGAAGTTGTCAAAACCATTTGCAAGATGGCGGAATTATTCCAGAAAGAGGGGGCAGTCGAATCAATAGTGACTGCTAAATCAGACCGTGAAGTAGCAAAGATATTAAAGTCTGAACTGTCAACGGACTAACAATCCCAATTTTTTCTGAAAAAACTGCATAAGCACGCTGGTTGAGTTTTTGACTCCGGGTTTATTCCTGTTGAATTGACTCTACCTCCCATGTCTGTCGAACCATTTAATGGTTGCTTCTATCGCTTCCTGTTCATATTCTGATCCTTCTGGATTGAATCCGTGTCCAGCTCCTTCGATTTCTATGAACTTCTTGATCGATGCCGGGATTGTTCTAAAGTCTTCTCGACATCTCTCAATCGGAAGAATCTCATCTTCTTTCCCATGAATCACTAGCGTTGGACACTCGATTATTCCTAAGGCTCTCTGCACATCCAAGTCACTTCTTAGACCATCTTTGGTATCCATGAGTTCCTTCAAGAAGGTCTTTCCTATCTCGTATCCCTTGCCCTCATCATAGAACTCAATCGATTCTCCTTTTTCTATCGAGTCGCAGATTTCTTTTTCCGAGTAACCTCTATACGGCAGAGTGAAAGTCTTTAGGTTTGTGACGGGGTTCCACAAGACCATTGACCTAGGCATGAGGTAGTCGTAACTTAATATCGATACAGCTCCGCCCAAGCTAGAACCTAGTATAGACATCTTTTCGCATCCTCTATTCCTCATAAAGTCCACAGCAGCCATCAGGTCTTTGACCTCTCCAGCGACTCCTTCCTCCATGAATTCTCCTTCGCTTTTACCTATGCCCCTAAAATCAAACCTTAACACTAGAAAGCCTAGTTGACGCAGTCTGGCAGCAGTTTTCACAACTTTATGCGTGCTATTTGGGGTCGACTCCTTAGTCCCGCTTGAGGTAAATCCATGAGAATATATGACTCCCGGTGGGTTCGGCCCTTCCGGAATCTCCAATATCGCAGCTATCCTTCTTCCGGCACTTCTGAACGAAACAGTAGCAACCTGCATTTTTCGCACACCGCTACAAATTGAGCTTATATGAAATCACACTTAGGAGTTTCGTTTCCACGTTCATCGCGCGCGAAATGTTCCAGTTTTCATAAGAGGCGTACTTTCCGCAATAGAAGCATCGTCGGCTTGATGGACGACTGCGGGAATGAATTTCGTTCATAGGTAAGCTCATGTGGTATATTATGCTAGTCTCTTTTCAAAGAGGTGCGGCTTAATGTAAGCCGCGGGTTGACCTTCCACCTTTTCCAGGATATAGGGCTGGGAGGAGGAATGGGGTTTACCTCACGGATGTGTGGGATGATATCAGGGAGTTGACTTCTGGCTATTTTGCGGGAGACGAAGCGATAAGGAATGTCCGGGGAAACAGGGTTCACGAGCAGCAGTCTCCGATGGGGCTTCTTCTGAGGATTATTCTGTCGTCCACTATGCTGGGCGATACGGTCTTGGACCCGTTTGCAGGAACGGGCACCACGCTCGTGGTGGCTAGACAGTTAAGGAGGCGCTCGATAGGGATAGAGGTTGATCCTGATTACGTTAGGATCATTGAGAAGCGTCTGGAGGGGTTGGGACCTCAGGATAACCTGATGAAGTATTACGACTACTATCGTTTCACGCAGGGTTTAGAGAAGATTGTAGGCCAACGCCTCTGAAACGATGAAAGGT
>CAYXJU010000070.1:0-1380 GCA_964464765.1 uncultured Candidatus Bathyarchaeia archaeon
GCTGGTTTCACGTTATCTACTGAGGGTGGGCAAGCTACTTGCGCCGGAAGATCTGAGACATCTAACTCTATTCTCTTCTCATAGTCTGCGTCGGAGTCGCTCTTCAAAGGTGTGAATGCCTTATCGGTCCGCTTTCTCACGTAGTTAATCGTTTTTTCATCTGGTTCAATGATTCCAGCTTTTGCTCCGGCTTCTATCACCATGTTGCATACTGTCAGCCTACCATCGATGCTCATATCTGAAATGGTTTGTCCTCCAAACTCGATGCCTTTGTATGTGGCGCCGGCGGATCCCAAGATAGAAATTATTTTGAGTATGAGATCCTTTGCAGAGACATGATTCTGGAACTTTCCGTTAGCATCAATTCTTATCACCTTGGGAACTTTGAACCAGAGGGAGCCTTTCACGAAGACGGCTGCCATCTCGGTTGAGCCTATGCCCGTCGCGAACGCGCCTAATGCTCCGTACTCACAGGTGTGGGAATCTGCGCCCACGATGACCTCTCCGGGTCTAACGAATCCTTCTTCAGGCATGACTTGATGACAAACGCCTCCGCGGCCAACATCGAAAAATCGTCTTATTTCCTGTTCTTTCACGAATTCTCTGAGTGATTTGTGCAGTTCGGCGGTAGTTGTAGTATTTGCTGGGACGAGGTGATCGAATATCACTACGACCTTGTTTGGATCCCAGACTCTCTTGCTTCCAATTTCACGAAAAGCCTTTACAGTCAAGGGTCCCGTGAGGTCATGTATCATGGCAATGTCGATTTGAGCTTCAACAATCTCGTTTGGCTTCACGGTCTCTCTTGAGGAAGCTCTAGCAAGGATTTTCTCGATTGAGTTCAAGGGTTCTTTCGGCTCTTCATCGCTCCAGGCCAGACATCTTCCTGATGTCTTTTCCAACCTTTTCCAGCGGATGATTCTCTAACTCTTTTATCATGCGATCAAGTGAGCCTTGTTGCGACGCTTTTATCCACTCTTTTGCAAAGCTCCCATTTTGCACGGTCTTCACGACCTTTCGCATGTTATCCTTCACGTGATCATCGATAACCTTAGGTCCAACCGTTAAGCCACCATATTTTGCGGTGTCCGAGACACCTCGCAGCATACCTACCAATCCACGCTGGTAAATCAGATCCATGATCAGTTTGGCTTCGTTGCATGCTTCGAAGAATGCGAGTTCGGGTTGGTATCCGGCCTCGACTAGAACTTCAAACCCGTTTCTTATGAGTTCCATTAATCCGCCAACAAGGACAGTCTGTTCTCCGATCAGATCGCTTTCAGTCTCTTCCTTGAATGTTGTTTCTAAAACGCCTGCTTTTGTGCATCCAATGGCCTTGCACATGGATAGGGCTGTGTTCATAGCGTGGCCTGAAGCGTC
>CAYXJU010000070.1:1480-7377 GCA_964464765.1 uncultured Candidatus Bathyarchaeia archaeon
GCTTGCGCCCTTCCCTGGATACCGTATCCAACTACCGCAACAACTTTGTCTCGTAGGCCTTCTAGCGTCGTATCTTTATCGAGGTATACTTTCACCATTTCTCTTCACCATTATTTTCAATAGCTATCGATTCTGATCCTCTTGAGAGCGCTGTTATTCCCGTTCTTGCTATTTCAAGTATTCCGAAGCGCGATGTTAGGTTGATGAAGGCGTTCATCTTGTTCGGCGTTCCAGTGATCTCTACCACCACGGAATCTGTGGCAACATCGATTATTCTGCCTCTGAATATGTTCGTGTAATCCATTATGGTCACTCGATCCTCCGTCCTGTTCAGTTTCAGTTTGATCAATGCAAGTTCTCTCTCCACCGATCCATTAGGATCCAACAGAGTCACGTTGATCACATCGATGAGCTTCCCCAGTTGTCTAATGAGTTGCTCCGCTGTGGCTTCGTCTCCTTTAATGATGATGGTCATCCTAGCTAGGTCTTGCCCAACGGTTTCTCCAACTGATAGGCTTTCAATGTTGAAACCTCTTCTGCTGAACATGTTTGCGATCTTATGCAGTACACCGGGCTTGTTTTCAACGATAGTGGAGATCAAGAAGCTCTTCTCCAACCTACGCCACCCCCATTATACTTGAGAGACCATTTCCAGGCGGAACCATCGGAAGCACGTCTTCTTCAGGTGAGATTGGAACATCGATTACCGTAGTAACCTCGCTCTTCAAAGCTGTCTTGATGGCGTTTTCAAATTCACTGATTGATCCGACTCGAATGCCCTCCGCCCCGTAAGCCTGTGCAAGTTTCACAAGGTCAGGGATCCTCTTCAGATCGACCGCAGAGTATCTTCTGTTGTAGAAGAACCTCTGCCATTGAGCAGGCATTCCAAGCATCGAATTGTTCAGTACAACCACCGTGACAGGAATCTTTTCGACTATTGATGTGCCAAGAGAATTCTCCGTCATCATGAAGCTTCCATCGCCAGCTATGTCAACGACCGGGACTTCTGGTCTTGCAACCTTTGCCCCTAATGAGGCTGGAAATCCGAAACCCATCGTGCCCAGTCCTCCAGAGCTGATAAATGTTCTTGGGAGGTATGATTCGAAGAATAACCCTGCCCACATTTGATTCTGTCCAACTTCCGTTGTTACGATAGCACTTCGTGGTAGCAGTTTTCTTAGCGTCTTCAGGATTGCTCGGGGTGCCAGAACGGTTTCTTTGACGTCAGAGTTTTGGATTTCTCTTTTGACCTGTTTTATTCGATCGACCCATTCGATCTTCTTCTTTCTGCCTTTTTGTGTCGAAAGAGACTTCAGCAGCTTATTCAATGTCTTGTCTGCGTCGCCTACGATTGATATGTCTGCGATTCGATTCTTACCTATCTCTGCAGCGTCTATGTCGGCGTGGATAATCTTTGTCCCGGAACAGAACTCATCAATGTTTCCCGTGGTTCGATCTGAAAACCTCACTCCAATGGCAAATAGGACGTCTGCATCGAGTATGACTTTGTTTGCCACGAGAGTTCCATGCATTCCGACCATTCCAAGAGAAAGAGGATGGTCTTCTGGAAAACATCCTTTTCCCATGAAGGTTGTGCCAACGGGCGCTGGCAAGAATGCGCTGAGTTTCTGCAGTGACTGGTACGCGTTTGAAACTTTCACTCCGCCACCAGCAAGTATCAGAGGTTTCTCTGCTTCGGCCAGCAGTTTGGCGGATTTGTCCACGTCTCGTGCATCTGGGACGCCGTTCGGTTTGTAGCCGCGGATTTCAACCTTGTCTGGGAAATCAATATCGGCTGTTTGAGCTTGAGTGTCTTTCGGAATGTCGATCAGAACTGGACCGGGTCGTCCGGTAGTGGCAATATGGAAGGCTTTCTTCACGACTGTTGGAATTTCGCGGACATCTCTTGGTTGAAAGTTATACTTGGTGATTGGAGTTGTTATACCAATTGTATCGGTTTCTTGAAATGCATCTTTTCCAATGAATGGAGTTGCAACTTGGCCTGTGACTGCCACTATGGGTGATGAGTCCATGTACGCGTTGGCGATACCAGTGACTAGGTTTGTAGCGCCTGGTCCGGATGTTGCAAAGCATACTCCAGCTCTGCCGCTCGCTCTGGCGAAGCCATCTGCCATATGAGCAGCTGACTGCTCGTGGCGACAGAGTATATGACGTATGTCTGAGTCCAGAAGGGTATCGTAGATCGTTAGGTTTGCGCCGCCAGGTAATCCAAAGACAACCGTAACCTTCTCCCTCTTCAAAGCTTCTAGGAGAGCTTTTGCGCCTGAAATTTGAACCAATTACATTCACCTCTAATTAGAAACTCCTCCCCCGCTCCTTCGACTTACATCAAAGGTCGGGAGACTAGACGAGTACAATTACAAGTTGAGACGATGAGAGATTCTTTGATGACACGAACAACTTAGGACACATATTCATCATCAGCAGCGTTTTGGTATCATTCATCGTCTAAGTCCGATATCGGTATCGAATTTCGTTATTAAGCGTATCGGTCACAACAGAAGTTGCAGATCCATCAACAACTAATTACATTTACCAGTGTTTAACAATAGCATTCTCAATTGTGCTGCATGAATTGCTGGGGAAGTTGAAGATGAGAAGTGACTTGGCGAAGAAGGGAATGTATCGTGCGCCTCAAAGGGCGCTTCTCAAATCACTTGGCCTTACAGATGATGACATAGAGAGGCCGTTCATCGCTGTGGCAAATAGTTACACGTCGATTGTTCCGGGACATGTTCATCTCAATTCTGTTGCCAGTGCTGTCAAAACTGGGATTGCTCATGCTGGAGGTATGAGTTTTGAGTTCAATACAATCGCCATTTGTGATGGCATAACCATGGGCCATATGGGAATGAGATATTCTCTTCCGTCTCGAGAACTAATCGCTGATTCTGTTGAGTTGATGATTGAAGCGCATAGGTTCGATGGTCTTGTGCTGATTTCAAACTGCGACAAGGTAACTCCTGGTATGATGATGGCGGCGGCTCGACTGAATATACCTGCAGTTGTCGTGACGGGCGGTCCTATGCTGGCGGGATATTACAGGGGAGAGAAGGTTAGTTTTGACGCTATCTTCGAAGCTATTGGAAAGGTTGAGACGGGTCTGATGACCGAAGAGGACTTGAAGGAGCTTGAGAACAATGTGTGCCCTACATGCGGATCATGTAGCGGCATGTACACTGCCAACACAATGGCGTGTATATCCGAAGCCCTAGGCATGTCCCTGACGGGCTGCGCCACTTCACTAGCGGTCAGTGGTAAGAAACTGGGGATCGCTGAGAAATCGGGCGAACATGTCGTAGATCTGGTAAAACGCGATTTGAAACCCTCAGAAATAATGACAATGAAAGCCTTTGAGAACGCCATAACGGTCGATATGGCACTGGGAGGATCAACAAACACAGTCCTACATCTTCCCGCGATCGCACGCGAGCTCGGCATCCAGATAGATCTAGAAACGTTTGACAAATTGAGTAAAAAGGTTCCTCATCTTTGCAGCATGAGACCTGGGGGATCTTATGCGCTTGAAGATTTGGACAGGGCTGGGGGCGTCCCCGCAGTCATGAAAGAGCTTCAATCACTTTTGAACTTGGACACGCCAACCGTCACTGGGAAGAAGATGGGAGAGAATATTGCAGAAGCTAGAGTCTTGGATCGAAATGTAGTTCGTTCGATCAGAGAACCAGTTCATGTGGAAGGTGGGATAGGCATACTAAGGGGGAATATTGCGCCTCAGGGGGCCGTAGTCAAGACTGCTGCTGTCTCGCCTAAGATTCTTGTTCACGAAGGTCCCGCCCGTGTCTTCGACTCAGAGGAGATGTGTATGAAAGCCATAAGGCGAGGCGAGATCAAGAAAGGCGACGTTATTGTTATCCGTTATGAGGGTCCGAAGGGCGGTCCAGGGATGCCTGAAATGCTTGAGCCAACGTCGGCGATCGCCGGAATGGGCATGAGTGAATCGGTCGTCTTGATCACAGATGGAAGATTCTCAGGGGCGACTCGTGGGCCATGCATAGGCCACGTATCTCCAGAGGCAGCGACTGGCGGCCCCATAGCGATTCTTCGAGAAGAAGACACGATAAGGGTCGACATACCCAAAAGGACACTCTCGGTACTTCTGTCTGACGATGAAATAAGCTCAAGGCTACGATCGTGGAAACCACCTGAGACGAAACTCTTGCGCGGATATTTGCGTCGTTATGTGCGAATGGTCTCCTCAGCCGATTCGGGTAGTGTCCTCAATGCCTAGAACCGTCGACGTTTCAACAACGGAACATTGATATACCGGAAGCTCCATGTAGGCGCTGAGCCTTCGCCCCATGGAAGCGCCGAAGAAGTTTCACTTCAAGGTTGCTCTGTGGATGCGTCAAGGTCTCTGAACTTGGGGTTGACGAGACTAGGGGAGGTGTCATATATTGTCAAAATGTTCAAAATGCGGAAATGAGGAGTCAAGTGCGAAGAAAGAGTGGAATATGAGACCTAAGAGTGGAAACGGACCAGCCCTGTTGATCAAACTGTTCCTTTGCTCCAAGTGCGGTCACAGTTTTCGCACCACAAGCAAGCTCAGCTAAAGACGGTCATACACCTAAACAGGAGGAACGGTCCTCCTTCTTTCTTCTTCCGGAAGCCTCATCCACTTTGAGAACTCTCTCGTTGGAGGTTCCTCGTCATACAACCTTTGCCTCATGCACTCTAGCAGATTATTATTGACTCCTGCGAATTCGGCCGCAGTCACCAGCTTATTTCCCGACTGTCTCGCAACCTTGAACGCTTTCTCCAAGAATCCCTTCCAGGCCGACGATCTAAGAAGGTGATGATCGATAATTGTGCATGGGAGTTCAGCAGTCAAACGTGTTATATTCTCTAGGCTAAGGGTCATCCAATCCTTGGAAACCTTGAAACCTTGAAGGTACAGTGGCGGTCCACCGAGAATGAGGAGATGAGGTTTTTCCGAAAGAATGATTCTGACGGTTTCGTTTTCCATGGGTCCCTGAACATCGGGTGCGTAGACCACCTTATCATCACCCGACGTGATCGACAACATCACAACCCATCCCAGTCCACTGTTCTGTTCACCATGGTAAACAGGCACGGAAAACCTCAGTTTCGTATCGCCATACTCGACGGTCGTGTTATCTGCAGTCATGTAGCTCTTGACATACTTTTCAACGCTCTTCTTGAATAGCCATCCTCTTCGCCTTTGGCTGAAGTTAATTGAGCTCCTAGCATCTTTCGCAAGGACAATCTTGTCTTTGTAAAGAGCCTCCGCAAATTCAGGAGTGCTTCCCAGCCACATCATCTCGACGTAGCTTGGCGTATAGTGGTCATGATGATAGTGAGAAACAAACACCACTTCTGCTTTTGAAGCGGCCTCAAGAATCCTTTTCCTGCTGTCATTCCTTGCCGCATACTCTCTAGGATGAGGAATGATCGGTTTGCGTGGACCCAAAGCGACTCCCGGATCGATAAGCAACGTCACGTCAGGAGTCTGAATCAATGTTGACATTGACCTTACTCCTAGACTTTCAAATGCAAGAGGATGAACCACAATCCTCTTCGATTGTTCCAAGATTCCTGCACCATGAGCTGGTCTTAACTGACATTGACAAACTATGTTTATTATTGAGACTAAAATGAACCTATCATGGGTCCGATGACTGCTCTGACCCAGAGGAAGGAATGTAACCATTCCAGATGTCGGGGATCTTGAGACTCGATCAGATCCACTGACGAGCAAGAGTAAGTGAGGACCCAGATTCACATTACTCTTTTCTACTACTCCTTACCAATGACTGGACCACAAAAACATCAGTTTCCCATGGATAACTGGAACCCCACGTAGGTGTGTAGTATGCGAACATTCTATCCCACAGGAA
>CAYXJU010000071.1:0-2414 GCA_964464765.1 uncultured Candidatus Bathyarchaeia archaeon
TAGGGGGGTAGCCATTCTTGGTCTAGAAGGCAAGAATTGATGATTCTAGGTTTCCTCTTTCTTGAGTTCCTCTATTCGTTCAGTGACTCCCGCAACTTCCTGTTCCAAGTGTTCTTTGTACTCTTCTAGGTGCTTGATCTTCTCTTCCCGTGTCAGAAACCTCCGGTAATATCCATATCCACAACAACTATCCATCATCTTCACCTCCTCTGGGGTTCTAGAGGGGACGGCGCAACGGTCTTCTCAGGGGCTGAGGATCCCGTTCTATTGGTTCCCAAGCCTTCAGCACGCGGAAATCAAAATCGGTTGTGGTCAATGTTGCATTAAGTTCACTTCTCATGATTAAACACTGAGAACTACATTACGCAAACCTGTCGCATATTGACTGAGATTCTGCGAACCCAGTCAAGGCATCATGCTTCGATCCAAAACAAAGCTCGGGAGCGAGCGACCTATATTCAGTTTGGTATATCATGTGCGGCGGAAATGACACCTTGTCTTGTGACACGGTTCACAAAGTCGAATAATTCAAAGGCTGAAACGGTGGCTTTCTCTTGATCATCTTTCGATTCGTACAGGGCACTGATCGTGAGCGTATTTTTCAGTATCTTAGCTCGAAGTTGAATCTGCCCATCGTCAGTTATCCAACTTAATGCCAATCCAGATGGTGTTTCGGCATATCCCAGCCAGCGGAACTCTCTGAACCACTTTCCCTTCAGCATCTTCAGAATGAAGCTTACATTCACATCGCAAGGGAAATGGGCTGTGACCGCTTTTGTTTCAATCGGTAGCGCTTCAGTTACGTAACCGAAATGAAATTCGTTCTTGTTGCGGTTGATTCGGTATCCATCACTTGTTTTCTCGACCAGGTCTTGTTCCTCAAGACGATCAAGAGTCCTTGAGAGTATCTCTTGGTGTAACCCGAGCTTCCTGCGAAGTCCCTGAAATGTGTATATCGCATTCTTGTCTTCGGAAAGTGCGGATAGGACCTCTAACTGGCGAGGGTCAAGTCCATCTTCATCAACATCAACTGGATACAACCGAAGAATATCACAACCGCTTAGTGGAACGGGAAACCATCAGTTACAAATTGTCCTATATATTGACTATGTAGGATCCGCTGGAGGCTTTCATGGCGCCTTTCAAGGTCCATTTGAGTCGGATCTTTCAGATCCTGCATCAAACGAGAGTTGCAGGGTCTACGAAGCAAGTTCGTGATAAAGTAAATTGACAGCCGGTCGTAGATCTTCTTCATTGATACCGAATATGAGATTTAGACTGTTGCCCTTCAACATCATGTGTATCTTGATGCCTTTTTTCCGGAACATATCTGTTAAACGGCAGATGACCTCTGTGTTGTCCTTCAATGCTTCTCCTACAACACTTATTGCACCGATTCTTTTTCCTTTCACGGTTGGTTCGTAGCTGTGTTCACGTAGGCAATCCGTTAGAATGGTTTCAACACTCTTGTTGTCAATCAGTCTGTCTTGTGGGCGTATAGTCACTGAAATGACGTTTGCGGACGTGGCAACATCGTATATGTCGATTCCACAGTTCGAAAGAATGCGTGTGACGTTGCTTAGGTATCCCCTTCCCTCAGTTGTATCCATCAGTTCATCGCTGACAGTCAACATGTGGAATCTTCTTGCGGATATTCCCACCACAGGTTTCTTTTGTGTGCTCATCGATCTGCGTGATATCAATGTCGAAGGTGAATCTCCAAGGCTCTTTACTCGAATTGCCATTTTTTGATTCTCAGCAATTCTGACAGCGATCGGATGAACTGCTTCTATGCCTCTCCACGCAAGTTCTCCTGCTTCTTTGTAGCTTAAGAAGGGAATAACGTCACTCTTTCTGAATTCTGGTTCAACAAAATAGATTCCAGAGACATCTTTCACTATCTGGTACTCTGCTTCAGTTGCCGCAGCAACGACAGCGCCTGTAACGTCCGTGCTATTTCTTCCCAAGAGCCTGTATCTCGTTGTGTCAAGGTCCTTGCCTACAAATCCTCCAACGACTGGTATTGTCTTATTGTCAAGATCGAGATACTTCTTCAAGTTGTTCCTTACGTTTATGATGCTTAGCTCTTCTCTAATCATGCCTTTGGAATCTGCTACAATTCCCACATTGTAGCCGTCCAAATACTCGGATTCATGCCCTAGAGATTTCATGAAGTGCGTTAGAATGATTCCAGAATGGTCTTCGCCTTGGGAAACGAATCGGTCGTAACTCATAGAGTTCTTCAAACTGCGAAGTGCATCTTCTATCTGTGTGGTAGCTTCATTTCGAATCTGTTTGTCTCGGATGGTCGAAAGTATCGTAGCGTAGCGTTTTCCCAAATTTTGAATGGCTTTTCTGTTAGGTTGTCTATGAAGGATTGTCAGTACGCTGGTGACTCCTTTGGGTGCTGACAC
>CAYXJU010000071.1:2514-7360 GCA_964464765.1 uncultured Candidatus Bathyarchaeia archaeon
CAGATAACCCCATGTTAGCAGCAGATCGCTATCTCGACTCCATCGTTCTCCAATATCTGTCCGATAGAACATGTTTGGAATGATTATGTTTCTAACCCGATTGTATGTCTCCCTGCGCGCTTCCTCCACTGTGGAACCTGAACCAGTAACTACCAGTGCGTATCCCGACGTTCCCGCCAACCTCCAGTCCCCATTCACAAGTTTCACGTCGCCATGATGAATGCCGCTTGACATAGGTCTCTTGAAAATGATCTCTGCATCCTCTGAATAGCGTCTGAATGAAGCAGGGTCAGAAAATGGATATGGCGGTACCGCGACTACAACGCCAATTTGGAATCCACGTTTTGTACGTAGGTCAAAGGGTTGCTTGTTCGCCAAGGCGAACAAGAAATCTCCCCATCGGCTCGTAACACCCTCCATTTGAATATTGATCGTCGGATAACCAAACCGTGGCGTAATTTCCAGTGGGTAGATACCTCGTGCATTGACTATACAGTTGATATCAAAGTATCCAACAAAGCCCATTTCTGCCAAGATGGGTCTAAGTTTCGGCAAAGTTTCATCATACAAGCGGGCTCGCCCGGACCAGAACATTAAGGTTCCCATTTCACCCGTGCTGGGACCGATTTCTTCATTGAACATCCGTTTGTGTTCAAAGTTGATACACGCGGGCAGAATGAAGTCTTGTCCATTGAAGAATGCGCCGACTGCAACTTCGACGCCGGATACGAATTTCTGTAGTTGGAAGCTCTTGATCTTAGTACTCCAAGTATTTTTGTAGCGTTCGAGTATTGCTAATATGTCCAGTCCGTCTTCTTCCTGTCCTATGAATGACAACACTTTTTCTTCTTGTGCCTTGCCGCTAGGTTTCACCACATAGCGTCCCGGATTCTCCTTGACGAATTTTATGGCGTCATCGAATGTGTTGAAGTCCCATGATTGGACAACCTGTAAGCCAACTTTCTTAAGTTGTTCTTGACCAAAGTCACGGTCAATTTCCAAGCGGTCACTTGCTACGGTCCCGCCCACAACTGATTTTCCATCCTTGCGCAATCGCTCCACTGCGGCGCCGAAACCTATGTCGTCAAAAACGATAACATCAGCCCAATCCTTCTGAGACTCCCAATCTTCCGTCTTCTCAACGAATCCATTCGAAGTGTCTCTGTCTGATTTACTGTGAATGTAGTATCGTACCTCGTTTCCTTCATTCTTCACTGTATATGCGAGATCGCCAATCAATGCAATATCTGAAACAAAGAGAAATCTCCTCGCGGGGGTCAATGAAGCATTTTCCGCAGAATTGTGAGCACCGACACTAGAAGTTCTTAAGTTGGTCATCATTCGCAATTGATTGTATCTTGTGGTCTATAATACCATCGAATTTGAAAAATAAACGTTGATCGTGAGTCTTCTCAACCGCTAGGGTTTGTCCAAGTACCTGTTAAGGAATTGAACAAGTCTTCTGAATGCGTCAACGTGATTTCTCAATTTTCTGAATTCGTGGCCTTCATCTTCGTAGATGACTAGGTCAAACACTTTTCCAGATTTCAGCAGGTTCTGCTGTGCTTGTCTACTTTCGGAAGCTGGGCAGCGCGGGTCGCGTGCTCCTGCTATCAACTGAACTGGAGCTTTCAAGTTGTCGATGAAAAAGATTGGGGAGGCGTCATGAAAACGTTCGCAATCTTTGTCGGGATCACCCATGTTCTCGAGATCCCAAGCTCGCAAGTCTTCACGTTCGTTTTTGATTTCTGTAAACCAGTTGAGAAATGGTACCATTGCAGATCCTGCAGCCCAGTAGTTGGGGAACTTCGTAAGAGCGCACATGGTCAAGTATCCACCATAGGATTCTCCGACAATGCCAATTCTTTTTGGATCCGTCAGTCGTTTCTCGATTAAGTAGTCGGCAGCGGCGACAATGTCCTGTAAGTCTTTATCTCCAAGGACGAATCGATTTGCAGTCTGGAATTTTCGGCCGAATCCAGGACTGCCTCGATAGTTTGGGGCGATGACGACGCAGCCTTCAGCTACTAGATATTGTATTAAAGGATGCCATTCATTCATGTGTTCTATTGTGGGACCTCCGTGGACGTAGATCACTGATCGACCTCTTTTCTGAGGGTCAAAGGTTCTTGGCAGATAAAGCAGCGCAGGAATTTCTAATCCATCTCTACTCTGATAGCAAACATGATGATCCGAAACAAACTGTGAAGAGTCAATTGTACTATCGATAGAGTTCGTGAGTTGACGAAACTTTCGGTTCTCTAGATCTACGGTCCATAGATCCGGAGGATGATGCGAGTTCGAGAACGTAAAGTACATCTTTTGAGCATTTCGACCAAAGCGTATTTGCATGTGGACACCGGCCTCAACCTCCAAGCCGTCCGTGACGTGTTTTTCCAGATCTTGAACTGCAATACTCAAGTTTCCATTTTGGCCTACCAGATATGCGAGCTTGTTCCCTGCCGGAAACCATTGAGGATCATAACACTCATGATGGTTTTCGGTAATCCATCGAACTGATTCAGATTTGAGATTCCAGAGTCCTATGTTGGAAATTCCCAGCTCACTTGAGATGAACGCGATCGTTTTCCCATCAGGTGACCATTGAGGTGATGATGCGTCAATCGACTTTCCCTTATCCATCAATCTAACGACTTCGCCACCGTTCGAAGGAACTATGAAAACGCCGTGGTCCTGTGCTGTCACAAGTGCATTGAATGCAATCAATTTGCCGTCTGGAGACCATTCTGGATCCGAGTCGCAGAACTCGTGGCTAGAGATACGCTCTATTTCAGTTCCCGACAAAGACAATGTGTTGATGCTGAACTTTCTCCCGTCATCCAATGCAAAGGCCAGTCTCTTTCCGTCTGGTGACCAACGGATATGCGGATGGATTGATTCTCTTGTGTCCGGTGTGAGATTCCGAGGTTGTTCACTATTTAGGAGGTCGAGTAAGAAGATATCGAAGTTTTCGTCGCCATCATAGTCTTGCATGTATGCAAGCCTATTTCCGTCCGGGGAGAAACGAGGGCTGATCTTACTGTTCACGCCTTTCGTGAGAAGCTTCGTATCCCTCGCGAAAAGTTTGTGAAGATATATCTCATATTCCCCTGAGCCATTCCAACTGAATGCAATTGATTCATCCTTGGGTGACACGTCGTAGTTGTAGAGGCTTGGAACACGGAAGAGTGTTTGCAGATCTAAGGGGGATTGAATGGGTAACTGCAAAGGGCAAACACCTGACAAAATCACTGTTCTTTACAGAATATCGCTATCCAACTATCCTAGAACTCATTGGCTAGACCCAAGCATGCTTAATCTCCTTTTCGGTACTCCTTGTTTTCCTTTGATGTGATCATGCAGCATCCATGAACATTTTCGTACATTCATGCTTAAACTCTCATTCTTGAGAACGGGAAACGCGGTATCTGTAATGGTATCGCTGGCGCGACTTCTCAATTCACTAAAATGGGTTCGAACAGGAGCCGCTAGTCAATCAACCAAATGACTAAATGAATACGCTCGGATAGAGATCACGCAGAGACCGTGATTGTTCTTAAATGAAAGACAATCCTCAAACGAGTAATCTGGTTGAGGCTCTAGACGTGATAGTAGATGAGAAAGATTGACCTTCTGTCAGAGCTCACTCTCTTTGACGTAACAAACCTTGTGGTTGGAGCGATAATAGGGGCAGATATCTATGTGGCGTCATCATTTGGGGCAGGATATCTGGGTCCATCTTCACTTCTCGTTTGGATCATAGCAGGCATCATGACGGTTGTAATAGCGTTATCCTTCTCTGAATGTGCGACCATGCTTCCAAGAGTTGGAGGGCCATATGCATACGCTAGAGAGGCATGGGGACCCTTCGCCGGATTCATAGTTGGCTGGTCGCTTTGGCTGGCTGAATGGGTTTCTCTAGCTGTTTTTCCAGTAGCATTTACCCGATATTTGCTGTTCTTTTATCCCAATCTTGGATGGATGCCTCAAACCATAATCAAAATACTTTTCGTGACTTTCCTAGCAACTTCGAACATTGTTGGAGTAAGGGCTGCGGGAAAAACCAATGACATTCTGACAATCATCAAGCTTGCCCCCCTTGTTTTCTTTGTTGTGGCCGGATTGGTCTACATGATCGTGCATCCAGTTGAGACCATAACGAATTTCTCACCATTCTTTCCCTATGGAATTGGACATTTTGGAGAAGCTTTGGTACTCATATTCTGGGCCTACGCAGGCTTCGAGATCTCAACCATACCAGCCAACGAAATAAGAGAACCGAGCAAAACCATTCCTAAGGCCATAGTACTCGGAATATCAATTGTAACCGTGTTTTACTTGACAACGAACTTCGTACTTTTTGGAGTTCGACCATGGCTTCAACTTGCATCCGACACTGCACCCTTGGCCTCAGCCACGACAACCATACTCAGCACGAACGCCACATTAATGGTGATCGGAGGCACAATAGTTGGTGTAGGCGCTCTCTTTTCAGTCGCTGGCTCTGATGAATCAGGCATGATTGGAACGTCTAGACTCGCGTATGCACTGGCCGTGGACGGTCTTTTTCCCCGCGTTTTTGCCAAGAATCATCCGAGATTCAATACTCCTTATCTTGCGATTCTAATTCAAGCTGTCACAGCCCTAGCGGCCTCAATCATAGGAAACCTTAGTGCACTAATAGCAAGCGCCGTTTTCTTCATGGCAGTTGCCTATCTAGCGACTAGCGCATCAGTCTTCTCTCTTAAGAAGAGACTGAAAGTGGAATCCCATATTCCAGGAGGTCCGGTGATCCCCAGTCTAGGAATAATCTTCTCTTTATTTCTCATATCACAATGCACGATAG
>CAYXJU010000072.1:0-7349 GCA_964464765.1 uncultured Candidatus Bathyarchaeia archaeon
GACCTGCTCCAAATATGTACAGTGCAGCACTGGGAAGAATTGGCTCAATGAATACGTCGCTTGAACCTCCACAAATTGGTTTATCAGAACTTGCATCTGCACCACGATACTCGACAGTCTTCAATCTTGCCTCGGCTCTTCTAATAGCATCCACGGCCTCACGAATGATAATGGTCTCATTCTCTCCTCCTCCAACCGTCCCAAGAATCTTGCCGTCCTCGAAGACTAACATCTTGAACCCGATCCTTCCAGGTGTTGATCCATCAGTTTTTATCACAGTGGCAAGGGCAACCGCACAACCTTTTCTGTTGGCTTCCAAAATAGCTTGGTATATCTCTAAATCCCTTGTCATTGACGACGACTCAATCATTGCGTTGTTCTCCAAAATCCATCAATAGTCCAAGTCTACAAAAGCTCGAAATTGACGCATAAGTTCACCACTCAGTGGGGCGAGGTAGCGAATGCGCACTGATTGCCATAAACGTAGCAGTTACGCTGATCGTCGATGTTGATACAGGTATTCTTGCAATGATTTCACCAGTTGCTTGGTTGAAGATGATGAGCGTTACTACTCGTAATTTTTGAGAAATTATGGTTATGCCGCCGTAAGAAGAAGTCTCTCCGGGTTGAAGTGGTCCGTAGCCAAGTCCCCAATCCGATTCCGAGCCATCATTGAAGCCAAGCTTCAAGCCGTAAATGGTTCCAAGGGACGAGTTTACTGGTTTGCTGCCTTTGTTCAGTTCAGTGTACGTAATGTATAGGAATCTTTCTCCTCTTGCTCTAGCTTCAGGATCGTATCCTTGGTGACCATAATTCTTGTAACTTACGTTGAAGGTGTACTCAATGTTGTCTAGTTCTAAATTGTAGTTGGTCAAGACATCTTCTTCGGGTAGTATTGGTGGTTCAGGTGGTGTCTGAGGTACAGAAGTGTACTCAACCAAGTTCTGATAGCTTAATGGTTTGTTGAAGGTGGCTATTCTGGGTTCAGAGGAGCGTTGGTACAAGATTCTCGTTCCATCATGGTTCATTCGTGGAGCCGATCCATTCGCGATTAGTCTGCGAACTGTTTTGCCATCTGCTGTGAAAGCGTAGATGTCGCTTCCATCTGAAGTGATGATTATTGAACTGTCCGAATTCCAACTAAGTCCACTCTCTCTTGCAGCTGTTGAATTCATGGGGATACTGGTCTCCAAGCCGGAGTCCAAGCTTAACACGTGAATGGTGACGTTGCCATAGTCTTCTAACTGATTGGTAAACGCAATCTTCTTCCCGTCGGGACTCCAAACGGGGGCCCACTCCAGGCCAGGCAGATCAGTAAGTTGCCTTAGCCTTGTTCCATCAGCATTTATGATGCAGACATTAGACTCCTTGGGTCCGACCTGGAAATCATTCTCAGTCACGTTGACGAATACGATTCTATTACCATCTGGACTCCAGAATGGTGACCAACTCTCATTATCACTTAGTTTCACCAAATTCGTTCCATCAATATTGACTACGTAAAGGTAGAAATGCCTCATCATGTAACGGTATACTCCACCTGTGAAAACAAGTCTCTTGCCATCAGGAGAACATCGTACATCATATATCTCCGGTATTGTTTCAGATGAAAGGTTCAAAACGTGGGTTTTGTCGCTTCCGTCTGAATTCATCATCCAGACTTCGCCTTCATATGACATGAAGAGTGTCTTATCCTTGGAGATCCAATCCCAGTAGTAGTATTTTGGCATGGAACCGTATAGGATGGGCACCGTCAGAGACTCGTTGAATGGAATCATCGCATCACTTGTGATGCTTAGAGGATTGATTGTCAGAGACGAAGCTGTGCCAGATGTAGTAGTTGGGCTCTGTCGAAGGATTGATGGAACACTCAGTAGAACTGCTAACGAGACAATCACCGCCATTGAGACTGCACTCAGAGTAATGAATGACCTACTTCGCATATTCGAAGCTCGCTCTTCCCAAGAATTAGGATGAGCGTGTGTAGCTTTTCAAGATTGAGTATGATGATTGAGAGTGGAGATTGATTCTTGCATTGCATAACTAGAATTTCCCTATGATTGTCACACTGTGTAACTTAGTCCCCTTTGTAACTCCATTACGACAACTGAAAACTTGCGTACTGGATTGGGGCCTCGCCGTCTTTGTATATGTTAGCTCTGCCACGTTAGTTCTGACCCAAGTGATGGACCCCCCCCATGGGGTAGGGGGGTCGGCAATCGCCCAAGAGGCTGAGGCAAATCTCTTAGAAACTCCTTTCCTCGATGATTTGCAGTCGCAGGAGGCAAACCAAGATCTATTCAGTTCTCATGAACTATTCAGAACTTCAAACACCGTTGAGCAATACCTAATGTGATCTTTCATGGTGTTACGTCTTCCTCGCTTTCCCTCATCTAACCAGATATCGCAGATATCTCCTTCTCTGACGATTCTGGTCAATAATCTCTCAACTCTGCCTTCTTGAACTTCTCGAGTTATATCCCAGTCCAGACTAATTTGTTTGTTCACATCAAGTATTGGAGGATGTGTTTCCAGATCTCTTATCTCAACAGTTGTAGAACGATTGAAAGAGACACTAACCTCGGCACTCGACTTCTTCTTATCAAACGAGTACAAGTAGAACCTGTCAGCATATTTCTCAGGTAATATGATGTTCCATCTTCCTCCTCGGAAATTGCTGTAGGGAAGAACCAAATGCGTTTCGTAGCCCTCTAGAAGCTTGAAGTATAACCAGTTGTACGGTCTAACGAACCTGAGAGGGATCATCTCATCATAGTTCATATCTGTGTGGGCATCGATCGAGACTATCGGAAAATCCGTCAGTTCCAATGCGAAATGGTGTCGCCACCTGTTTCCTCCGATCAACATGGAGCTTGGAGGTAACTGGTTTCGTCTGGTATTTGTCTTGCGTCTCTTCTTTTGAATCCACAGACTCCACCTGTGAAATGTTGGGTTATATATTCTGAAAAGTTGAGGGGTGATCTTGTGATCTTTAGCGATTTCATCAGCGATCTTTCTCGTATAGTTGTCCGCGTAGAGAATATGACTCAGCGTCATCGATTTACATCCCGAATTCTTCGCAAGACTCGCTAATAGACCAACGGTTTGTAGTCTGGACGATCCCCGCGAGAGTAGGATTAGTCATTGACTAATTATATTGCTTGTCTCAGGAATCGAACGCTGTGTGTCTGACTTCATTTCCAAGACAATCTAACATGTACACGTGGGATTTCCTGATGCTTGTTTGATTTGCTTGTAAGGAATTAGGCAGAGGAATCTCACAACATTTTGACTCGTGTTTCTTAACTGATGCAGTTCATTAGGAGGGATAAAGATAAAGTCACCCACATTGAATTCTTTCCCATCTTCTCCATTCGTTGCCAGTCCTTTTCCCTCCAAAATGTAAATTTCATGTTCCCAAGGATGACTGTGGAGTGGACTGAATCCCCCGGGATCCATCTCAAAGAGTCTCATAGCGAAGTTCTCAGCTCCAATCTCTTTGGTTATCAACCACCTCACCCTCAACTTGTCTGAGCCTTGCTCAGCATTCAAAGCCTCAACCTTTTGATAGTTAGAGATTTTCATGCGCCTCACCTCAACTACTCAATGTTAACCATGCGTATAGTGCAAACACATTGAGCCTTCAAACGTAGTAGGCTTTACCTTTTTAGGGATGGCGGCGGACTGGTTCTTAAAGGGCTCAGAAATGCCGATAAGCTTTGAGAAGATTGAACGTTTTGCCGAGGTTCTTGATCCCACTTACAATTTCCAGTTGACTAGGCAATTGATTGAACATCGTAGAGATCCGTTGACAGGTGATCGGTCAATCGTCTTGCCTGGACGACACAGTTATGTGAAACACTTCTTTGAAACAGATGAAAGGTTCCTTATGGATTATGCAGAAGAAACGATCAAGGGCTGTCCGTTTTGTTCAGCGAGCGTTACACAGACCACTCCTCAATTTCCTAAAGAGCTTGTAGATGAAGGAAGAATAAAGATTGGCGAAGCCGTCACGTTTCCCAGCCTTTTCGCTCACATCGAGTATAACGCGGTGACAGTTCTATCAGCACATCATCTTCTCAAGTTGGATGAATTTGAACCTGAGATTCTGAGAAACGGCCTGCAGGCTTCTCTTGAATACATAAGAAAGGTGCACTCAAAGGATCAGAATGTTCGGTACGTAGCGTTGGTGGTGAACTACTTGCCTCCAGCAGGCTCAACGGTAGTCCATCCACATATGCAAGCACTTGCAAGTAGTATGCCTTTCCAGAAAACGGGTGAGATGCTCGATGCAAGCCAAGCATATCATGAGAAATTTGGATCAGACTACTGGACTGACATAATATCGGCAGAAGAGAAGATTGGCGAGAGGTACATTGGAAAGGTTGGAACCTCTGAATGGCTTCTACCTTTCTCTCCAAAAGGATTCTACGAAGTTAACACAATTCTACCTGAAAGAACAAACCTCCTGGAACTAACAGAGGTTGACGTATCAAATATCACAGATGGACTGTCAAGAGTACTATTGTACTACAAAGCAAACAACATTTGGAGCTTCAATATCGCAATCTATTCCGGACCGTTAGGCACGGAAACGAGACATTTCGCCGTCAATGCAACGATAGTAGCCAGATATGGATTCAGGGCAAGATGGGTAAATGACAGGTGGGCTCTTCCATTTCTTCTAGAAGAACCAGAGATCTTCGAAGCTCCAGAATCCATGAAGCCGAATCTCAAGAAATATCTCAATTAACATCACATCAACCGCTGCCATCACGAGATTGCCTTCTTGCAGAATCAGTGAGCAGACAAAACTATCCGATTATTCTTTGGTAGATCTTGGCAACTTCATCTTTTGAGATAGATGATTTCGGTGGAACCTGCGCGATTAGTACCCCACTTCTAAGGATGCTCATTCGTACATCCTGAGGGTTTCTGAAGGTGATTCCGAAATGACTTACAACATCTACTTTCATGCCCTGCTTCTCAACAATCGACCTCAAGCGCTTGGGATCTATCTCTCTAGTTTCATTTGGATTGATCACCAGAACTCGTCTCCCATCTCGCGCACATGTTTCTTCAACAAACTTCTCCTGAACAACTTGCGGGATACCTTCAGGATGTGATCCACATATTGGACAGTTGTCGCGCCGTGTAATATTTATCGTGTCAAATGCGAGATGTTTGAGGTCTATGTAGAGCAGTTTGTCCTCAAGAAGCATTGGATTGCCTACCATGTGGTTGAGGGCTTCCAGTACCTGAATGCTTGAAACTATGCTTGTAACGGATGGATGGACGCCGACTACAGCGCATTTTGGTAGAGTATCGTCCTCGAGATTGGGGTAGAAGCATTCGAGGCATGCTGTTTTTCCTGGAATGATGCTAGAGACGTTTCCGAAGTATTCTATTGCTGAGCCGAAAATGTATGGAATTTTCAGTTTTTGACAGGCCCTGTTCACAAGGTAACGTGGCCCAATTCTGTCAAAACCATCGATGACCACATCAATCCCGCTCAGGAATTTATTGACGTTTCTTGAATTCAATGATGCTGGAATCGGGTCCAAGTCAACATCTGGGTTTAGCCTACAAAGTTTCTTGCCAGCAACCTCAACCTTGGGGATCCCCAGAGAATCAACATCGTAGAGCGTCTGCCGATGTAGGTCGGAGCGTGAGACCACATCTCTATCAACGATTCGCAGATATCCCACGCCCATAGCTGTGAGTTTCACCACTGTAGGTGAACCGAGACCGCCTAGTCCCAAGACACAGATTCTCGCATTCCTAATCTTCTGTTGACCATTGTATCCAATGTCATCAAGGACTATTTGTCTCGAATAGGTTTCAAGCTGTTCCGTCGAAAGGTCGTTTCTTGCATGACTCATTGATTCTATCCTCCTCCAATCACCGGCAAAATTGTCAGTTTATCCCCATCCCTCAGCTCAGTATCGAATTGTTTCAGGAACCGTATGTTGCGGTTATTAACCAAGAAATTATAAGATCTCCTTACTTCACCGTTCTCGTCGAAAAGTTGAGTTCTGAACTTTTCTCCGAATCTTGAACATAACTCAGCCAAAGCATTGGATACAGTTGAGGCTGATACTTCGACGTTCTTCTGGCTTCCAGCGGCGTCTACAAGGCTTCCAAAGAGCATTACTGTGATTTTCATCATTTCTCATATCCCAACCTTTTCATTTCTCATACAATTAGACGCTTGTGCATCAAGTTTATCGAGAGTACGAAAAGTAATGAGGAGACGGCTAAGATCCACACAAGACTGTAGAACATATCCAACCCCAAGTGTCCGAACGTTAAGCCCCGTAAGATCCTAACTACATGAGTCAGGGGAAGCAAGGTTTCGGCCAAGATTCTGATAGGCGTGGGCATGATTGTGACTGGAAAGAATGTTCCACTGAACAGAAACATTGGTGTAATCAGCAGATAGGTGGGGTAGTTGAAGGAGTCGATGTTTGGGACAATGGCTGTGAAGCACATGGCTAATCCTGCGAATATGATTCCTGAAAGGAAAGAGAAAGGTATCACAAGAATAGCCCATGTTGGATTAACGAGTCCGAAAACTGATATCACCAAGAGAATTATGGAACAGTTGATCGTGCTCTTTGTAGCTCCCCACAACAACTCCCCCGCAATCACCTCATCAATCATCAAGGGTGTGCAGATTATTGCATCGAAAGTCTTCTGATAATACATCCTAACATAGGATCCGAAAGTACATTCGAAGAAAGCAGAGTACATTGAAGAGATGGCTATCAAAGCGGGTGCAATGTAAGCCGCGTATGAAACGCCCTCAAACTTACCCACATAGAGTCCAAGTCCAAAGCCAAGTGCAAAAAGGTACAGTAGAGGCTCAATGAATGGTGGAATGAAATTAACTTTGTAGGTCTTCATGAAAACGTCCTTGTTTCTCAGCCAGACCTTCCAAGTTCTTGTCGTCAATCTTGGAATCCGAAATATTGAATTTGTGTTCAATCTTTCAGCGCTCTCCCAGTCAACTCCAAGAACACATCTTCGAGAGTGGCTCTTCTAACAAGTGTGCTTTCGATCCTAAACTTGCCTACGAGGTCGCGAAGTAGCCGGTCAGGATCTTTTGAGAATATGTGTACTTTATTCTCAACCTTCTCGAAATGTAGTTGACCATGATTCTCCTTGAGGTACGTTGTGATATCTTCGCCAGAAGTAATCTCTAGAACGTCGCCCTCAATGTATTTCTCGATTAGATTTTTCGGTTTTCCCTCAGTTATGATCTTACCACTGTCCATTATGACTAAACGATCGCACAACACTTCGGCCTCTTCCATGTAATGGGTGGTAACAAGGATGGTTACACCCTC
>CAYXJU010000073.1:0-7282 GCA_964464765.1 uncultured Candidatus Bathyarchaeia archaeon
CACTCAACTGTGCAGGATAATGTCCAAACAACGCATCCTGTATGCCCACATCTCTAAGTGCCAGCGCCGCTCTGGATTCGGCTTCTTTACCATTCATTTTTTTCACCTTCACCAAGCCTAGTTTGATGTTCTCCAAAGCGGACAAGTGCATGAAGAGATTGAAGTGCTGGAATACGAAGCCTATCTCGCTACGCACTTGGCTCAAGTCTATATGCTTACCCGTGATTTCTTCACTCTCTAGAAAGATACGCCCAGAATCAGGTTTCACGAGGAGGTTAATGCAGCGAAGCAGAGTACTCTTGCCAGCACCGCTTGGTCCTATGATAACCTTAGTTTCTCCTCTGTGCATGTTAATCGAAGCGCCTCTCAAGATTTCTTTGTTACCAAACTTCTTGCACACGTCCTCTACACGCAGTAGATATTCCGTCATCATGCACCGCCTCCTAGGCCAGGGATCTTCCATTTTTCATATGCAACATTCATTGTCCTACTCACTGCGAGCGTGGCGATGAAGTAGATTGCAGCGACGACGAGGTAGATTTCGAGTGGTTCCAACGTAAGCGACACAATATTAGCGGCTTGTTTCAGCAACTCTGCCACGCCAATGGCATACGCCATGCTGGTATCCTTTAGTACAACGGTGAATTCATTGCTCCAAGCGGGAATGGATAATCGAACAGCTTGAGGGAGGAGCACTTCTCTGTAGGCAGCGGACTTGCTCATTCCAATACTCAGAGCGGCCTCGACTTGTCCTGTTCCAATACTTTCTAGGGCGCCTCGAAGTATCTGTGACTGATAGCCGCCGCTGCGAAGCCCCAAGCCGAGAGCCGCCGCGACTCCTGGGGAGAGTATGATGCCGACATAGGGTAGACCGAAGTAGATCAGAAAGAAGATTACGATGAGAGGTATGCCTCGCAAGACTTGCTCAATAGATGCGGCAACAGTACTTGCAGGGCCAGGTAAGTACGTCTCTCCGAAGGCTAGCAATGCTCCAATGATGAAACCTAGCGTCAAACCGCCTGCGGTAAGCAAGACCGTGTTGTAGAAACCGGTCAATAAATAGGGGAGGTATGATTGGAACTGGAGGTTCACTGTCAAATCTAGTCCAGTTTACACTCTAGCTTCCAAAGTACTTGACGATCAGCGCATCCCATTCCGTTGAGCCCTTGAACTCCTGCATTGCTCCGTTCAACGAAGCCAGCAGTGTCGCGTCGTCCTTTCTTACGGCAAAGCCCCATTGCTCTCCTGTAGTGACAGTTGATGCAACGTGTACTGAGTATTGTTTGGTGAAGGCTACAGCCACTGGGCTGTCGACGATGACTGCATCGACTCTACCATTCGTAAGATCCAGCACCGCTAGTAGAAATGTGTCGTAGTACTTGATTTCTCTTAGAGTTGCGTTGTTCTCCTCAGCTAATATGGCACCTGTGGTTCCAGTCTGCACGCCCACTGTTTTTCCAGCAAGATCCGCTATTCCCTGTGGGTTGAACGAGTCTTGTGTTACGAGTATGGATTGATCCGCTTCCCAGTAGGGGTCGGTGAAGCTGACCTGCTCCTGTCTTTCCGGGGTAATTGTCATGCCAGCGGCGATGGCGTCGATCTGTCCCTGCTGCAATGCTGTTATGAGGCTGTCGAATGCCATATCCTTGACTTCGATGTCGTCGTATCCAGCTTTCTGGGCCAGAGCTCGAATCACTTCAATGTCGAACCCCGTTACCACTCCGTTCTCTACGTATTCGAAGGGTGGGAATGGTGTATTCGTGCCGACCACGAGTATCTTCTTCTCAGGTGGTTTCTGCATGTAGTAATAGTATCCGCCTATAGCTGCTATCGCCAAGATGACTACTATTATTCCAGCTGCTACATTCATTTTCATTTCGTTATATCCTCCATTCTCCATCATTTCCTCGCTTGAATATAAAAAAGTGCCCACCCACACATGAACCTGAGAGGGAAAGAGAGCCTTTCTAGAATCTCCTGAATCTGCATCCGCGAAACATTTTGTAACGTGTTATCTAAGTCATAGGAATCTTGATAAGTCATTTCCCAGAGCTAGAACCAAAAGATGTCCTTGGGAGAACCGTTTTCAGATTAGTCAGAATGGAATCATAATAGTCCAATGAATCTTTGGTGAAAGTTTTGGGGGTTAGGCGCAGCGCTGAGTATTGAAACCGAGGGGTTGACCAGAAGATTCGGGTCTTTCTTGGCGGTAGATCATCTGAGTTTTCAAATCATGGAAGGCGAAGTTTTCGGCCTGTTGGGACCTAACGGCGCTGGAAAGACAACGACTATTAGAATGCTCACCTGCCTTGTATCGCCCTCGGATGGGTCGGGCAGAGTTGCCGGATACGATGTAGTTAGGGATGCATCAAGAGTCCGAGAGACCGTTGGAGTTCTAACCGAAAACCCAAGTCTGTACGAAAGGTTGACGGCATACGAAAATATGGATTTCTTCGCTGAAGCCTACAATCTCACAAATCTTACAGAAAAAGAGGCCAGAATCAAAGCGTTGCTTCAATTCTTTGACTTGTGGGACAGGAGAAATGACAGGGTCGCAAAATTCTCAAGAGGAATGAAGCAGAAGCTTGCTATTGCACGGGCACTTGTCCATAATCCTCCAATACTGTTTCTGGACGAGCCAACTACAGGTCTAGATCCAGAATCGGCAAAAGGAATCAGAGAACTTATGGAGAGTCTGAGTCGACATGAGAAACATACGATTCTACTTTCCACACATCACCTAGAAGATGCTGAAAGACTCTGCAATAGAGTGATGATCATTAACAGAGGCAGAAGTGTTATTGTTGGATCTCCAGACGAGCTTCGCGATAAAATCGCTGGAGAACCTGTCATCAAGATTGCACTTGTGAAACTCGATCAAAGGATCATCGATGCTGTGAAAGGACTTGAACACGTTAAGGAAGTTGCATTCGATGATTCAGCAGCCACGCTGGCCGTAACCGTGGACTACGCCAAGTCAGCCACTCCTGAAATTGTCAGAAGCATCGTTCATGCCGACGGTAAGATTCTTTCAGTCAATGTTCAGCGGCCATCACTTGAGGACGCGTATCTGAGGCTTGTGAAAGGTGAAAGCACATGAGAACTGAAAAAGCCATGCTAGTCTTCAGAAAAGATTGGCGTGAGGTGAGCAGAAACTGGCAGGTCATCCTCCCAATGATCATCGTACCCCTCATGTTTTCTATAGTACTTCCATTACTCGTCATAGTGCTCCCAAGCATGGCAACTGCTCCAGAAGCATCATCAGGAGACTTTGGAGCTATGATCAACAGTCTTCCAGTCCATGTGAGAAATGAGATTGCGGGAATGACAGATCGACAGGCCATGATTTACATTATGTCACTCTACTTCTTCGCTCCCTTCTTCTTGATTATTCCGTTGATGGCTTCAAGCGTAATTGCATCAGACAGTTTTGCTGGAGAGAAAGAAAGAAAAACGATAGAAGCACTCTTGGCAACACCCATTTCCGATGGTGAGCTGTTTCTTGGAAAGACGCTAGTATCATTCATTCCTTCCATGATGGTGACAGTAGTGTCATTTCTGATCTATTTGACGGTGGTTAACATGGCATCTTTCAATGTCTTCGATGGAAGACTATTGCTTCCAAACTTGGTGTGGATTATGTTAGTCGTTGGACTTGCACCAACACTGGCACTTGTAAGCATAGGCTTGACAGTGATGATCTCCGCTAGAGTCAAAGGTTTCAGAGAAGCTCAACAGATCAATGGACTTCTTATGATTCCAATATTGGGACTGGTATTCGCACAGATTTCAGGTGCAGCCATTCTAGGCCCAGCAATGGTCGTGGCGTTAATAGGAATTTTCGCTGGACTCGATATCGTAGTATTTAGTATCGGCATGAGAACATTCAAACGTGAAGAAATACTGCCAAAACGGACCTGATGTTCTAACTCGGCAGGTCGCCATGGGCTCAGATATTTGCGTGTTCGACTCTGGGAGCTGAAGGGTCTTTGTTCCATCAGCGAATTCTTAAGATGCTTGTGTTGTGCGTAATCGGATAAGATTATCTTGGTCATGCGTTCTCTGAATAGCCAATTCCATGGAAGTTGATATCGATCTTGACGGACAAGTGGCGTTTTCTGGATCTTGGAGATCTACCACCCGTATCGACTCAAGCGGTATATCACGCAGTGGCCATGGCTGTTGGCAAAGACTTGTCGCCAAGCACCATCATATTCTGTAGACCGAAAAATCCCTTGGTTTGCATAGGTTATCACCAAGAGCTGGGTATGGAAGTTGATACTGAATACTGTGGCTTGAAGCGTCTGCCAATTGTGAGGAGAATTCTCGGCGGCGGAGCGGTCTATTTGGATGAGAATCAACTTTTCTATCAGGTTGTTGCCTGTAGATCCGATCCACAGGTTCCTGGATCAATCGAAGAAATCTTCAAAACGTTCCTAGAAGCGCCCACGAAAACTTACAATGATATAGGTATATCCGCGCACTACAAAGCCCTAAACGACATAGAGGTTCAAGGGAGAAAAATAAGTGGAAGCGGCGCGACAGAGATTGGCGGATCAGCCATTCTTACGGGAAACATAATCTTTGACTTCAACTACGATGAGATGACCAAGATCCTTAAGGTTCCTAGCGAGAAGTTCAGAGACAAAATATTCAAAACTCTTAGAGAACGAGTGACAACAATACGAAAAGAACTTGGCAACTCTCCAGACACAGAATTCGTGAAGGAACGGTTGAAGGAGAATTATGAATCAACACTGGGAATCGACCTTGTGAAAGCCGAACTCTCATCTATGGAAAATGCCTCAATGAAATCTATCGAAGAAAAATACAGAGGCAAAGAATGGCTTCACATGATTGAGAACGGACGTCAAGACTTGATTCAGAAAAGGAACGTAAAGATATCAGGCAGAGCCTTTGTCGGTGAGGCCACTCACAAAGCTCCAGGAGGCCTTGTGCGCATTCTTGTTGAGACGAAAGACGATAGAATAGATGATGTTATGATCACGGGTGACTTCTGCTTCATCCCCCCAGATCACATACGAAGTTTAGAGAGAGACCTCAGAGGGGAAGAGCTAGCAAAAGACAACATCGCAGATCGAATTCGAAGTTTCTACAAGGAACATGGCATCGAGTCACCAGGATTAACTGCAGAAGACGTCGCTGATGCAATACTGGCCGCATCATCAAAATGAACTATACAAAACCAGACATCCGCGGTCCCTTGTTCTGGGTTTCTCAACTGGAATAGATCATGCTTGCTTTTCGTAGGATTCGGCAGATGGCCGTTGAACTCACTTCAACTCAAGCTTGATTCGACAATGTCTAAGAAAATTTATTTGCGTTTTATGCTCGAAAGACTTGATCGGTGTATGGAATGAGATTAGAAAACAAAATTGCGATTGTGACGGGTGGCAGTTCTGGAATTGGAAGGGCTTCATCCATACTATTTGCAAAAGAGGGCGCGAAAGTTGTTGTGACCGACATAAACGACAAAGCAGGGGAAGATGTCGTCAAAACGATCAAGAGCAATGGTAGAGAAGGAATCTTCGTGCACTGCGACGTCACCAAAGAAGATCAGGCGAAAAATCTGATTGCGAAAGCTGTGGAAAAATACGGTCGGTTAGACGTATTATACAATAACGCAGGAATAGGAATGGTGAAACTCCTACCCGAGATGACAGAGCAGGAGTGGGATCGGATATTCAACATAAACGTGAAAGGAGCATTTCTCTGTTCAAAATATGCAATTCCACAAATGAAAAAACAAGGGAGAGGAGCGATAGTCAATACAGCATCAAACTGGGGTTTGATCGCTTACCCACACTGGCCTGCGTACTGTGCCACTAAAGGTGCGGTGGTGATGTTGACTAAGGCGTTGGCGATTGATCATGCGCCAGACAACATTCGGGTGAATTGCGTATGCCCCGGCAACATAGACACGCCACTACTAAGAGCTGGAATCGAAGCTGAAACAAGTTTTGAAGAAGCGAGCAAGACGATGGGTCGACTTGCAAAACCGGAAGAGGTAGCTTACGTTGCGCTCTTCTTAGCATCTGATGAGTCATCATATGTCACAGGATCCACCGTTGTAGTAGACAACGGCGAAAGTGCTCGCGGAGGCCCAACCTGGCCAAGCTCAATATACTTCAAGATATAGAATCCGAGAATTTCTTTTTCTATTCTTCTTTTCCTAGAATGTCAGCCAATACTCTAATGATTCATACTACACAAGATAATTCAAATATGTTATGAGTGATTCTTCTTTCTTTCCAGATGAGACGCTCGCGCACTCTTGAGTTTTTCAGAAGTGGATAGCTCGCCCTCGGCAACGGTCATTTTTCGAAGATTTCTTTCAACAGTCCTGAGTGACAGTGCAGATCCTGGAAGTATCAATAGTAGAAATGCGCCAACTGTGGAAACTATCAGGGTGGCCACCATGACTTCCAAACCTATGATCTAACTCACTCTTGGTATGCCGAATATCGTCGCTAACGTGTTTGGTATTGCTATGACAAAGGTGATCCATGTCAGAACTAACATGATCCATGTGAGAACTCCTAGACGCCTGTTTAATCTTTCACTTGATGCCATCAAATGAACCATTAGCGTAATCATTCGATCTTCATGTTCCTCAATGTTCAATATGTCTCTGAGTAATTTCTCTTCGCTGGAATCCTCGTTCAAATCTATGCATCTCTTCCGCCTTTACAGGATCAGTGGAGATAGAAATGTCTTTGGACATACGGTTGTGCAAAGAGGAAATTGTTAAAGATTGACGCCGCACCATCGTGTTTGCGGAGGAGTGTGGTACGTACAATTTGCGACTTGCAAAAAGAGCTATGGGTGAAAATGAAATCCATGAGTTGTTACGGACTGCGCAAGTTGGTCGACTGGGACTCTCTCGAAACAATCAGCCATACGTTGTTCCATTAAACTTTGCATACGAAAAAGGTCACATCTATTTTCATTGCGCTGATACGGGAATGAAACTTGAGTTCTTGCAGGGTAATTCGTTGGCATGTTTCGAGATAGATGAATTCATTGAAACCGTGACTGCACCAGTGGCTTGCAGCTATGACACAGCTTACCGAAGTGTAATCGCTTTCGGCAAGGCAAGAATCTTGAACAGTCTCCAAGAAACAACAGACGCACTCAGACTGATCGTCGATAAGTATGCTGGCAATGAGAATGCTCAGAAACTTGAAGCGAGAATTGTGGATAAGCATAGATCATCTGAAGGTGCAAAGACAATCGTTGTGGATATGACCGTCGAACAGAT
>CAYXJU010000074.1:0-7281 GCA_964464765.1 uncultured Candidatus Bathyarchaeia archaeon
ACCGATCATACGGGTCAGTGCTCACTCGGGCTTACCAACCACAGAGAATCGATCAACCACTAGAACTAGAGACTTTTCATCTCTTCACACACACATTTGTTTCAAGCTCCATGCCACCGCGCACTATCGCACAATTATTTCGACTCATGGCCAAAGACCTATCTAGTGGCACTCGGAATCAAAAACTGAAGCGATATGATTGCATATGATCAAGCTTCCCAAAGTCTGCTAAAGGAAAAATTATGCTACGAACTATGGTGCCTGGAGTACATCTACAAGACCAAAGAAACACTTGAAGGCAAGACCGATATAAACACTATAAAACTTAGGAATAAACAACCCAAGAAGCATGTCATCTTACAATCCACGTTCTATATGGGTTCCGAAAGAGCGTTGAAAGTAATCAATACCATGATGGCACTAACGTTTGCTGCATCCTATAAACTTCTTGACATGATCTTCGAGTGGATCCTAGAGGAAAACAAGCGACTAAGAAAGTTACAAGACGTTCCGTGGAGTTTCACCGAAAAAATTGAGAAAGTCACCACATTGCCCTTAGTGTATCCGCCTACACTTGAATCGCAACCTTGGGCAAAAGACTATCTTCTTGCCCTCTACAAAAATCTATTGAGGTTTAGGCATGAAATAGTGCATCGAAACAAGTTCTTGATTAGTGATGACCGATTGATAGTGGAGGTAATAGAAGAGGGTAGGGTATATCGACTCGATCTTTCAAAAGAAAAACTTAGTGCTCTGGTAAAGACTACAGTAATGGCGGCTAAGGTGCTTGGAGGTTATTCATCTCTAGGTAATACAGAGATCATGCAGCTAAAGTACTATTTGGATCAGATTATAGAACTCCATGGATTGCCTGAATTCGGCCAGAAGAGTCCGAGGTTCATAAATGTCATATTAGACGTCCCTGAGGAGAACGGCTCATTTCCGGCGGATCTTAGAACCGTCAGAGAGGTAATACGCAAGTCGTATGCTGGTGTTCATGTTTTATTTGCTTTAAAAGTCAATGGTCTGGTCAATGACGAACCATCAATCAGCTGGTTTTTCCCAATAGATAGCGTTCCACAACAAGACACAATTGAGCTCCGGCCTGGAAATTACACGGAGTTCCGAATCCCCAATGTCAAGACTGAAGGCGTACATTGACAGGTTTGGTTCACATTGTTTAGATAGGGATTCCGAGCAGCCTGCTGCAACAAGAGAGATTATTTCAGGCTTCTTCTCCTAATGTCATTAGCTTTGTCGTCGCTCACCACCTATGGCACACACAGAGAGGTCGTCTAAGACTGTCCATCTAACGTCGAATCTTACAGAACAAACGTGAATTGTGTCAATGCGCCATTCAAATCGTAAATATGCGTTACGGTCTCAACTTCTGCAGTCTTGACCTTATGGATACCCAAGTTTTTGGAGCAGACGTCGATGGAATCTTTCGGCTTCAAATCCGGAAGGAGAAATGTCTTTATGTGTGCTAATAGATTACCGTGCACTGTTCTCTCCAAGCGTCCGGCTATAATGTTAACGCCTTCTTTGATGAGGTAAACTGACTGTTGTGGTCGCTCGTGGAGCTTACCGTTGCCTTGTATCTTGACCCAGTTGCCGGATTTGACGATGCCGTGTGATATTTGAGTAGCCTTTCCTTTGGATACAGAGAGAAGATCTCCCTGCTGTAAGTAGCCAAGCAGTATCTCCACAGATAAGTCAGGACTAGTCGTCCATTTGCTGAAATCGTGTCTTGCTTTCTCGACTGGGTATTGATCTTTGAACTGTATTTTGAATGATTCCGCGTTCTTACTCAATCTGATTCGAAGCTTGACTTCATAGTCTAGTGTTTCTCTTTTTGGCAAGCTTTCCCTCCAATTTGTTCCTTCAACTGCGACTTTGAATCGCGGAGAAAGCATTTTTTCCCCAATATTCTCTACTTCGCCGGTCGAAATCTTGCGTCTGGTTAGCTCAAGTGGGTTATACGTATGCAGCAGTAACTCGTAGCGTTGACCCCATATTACGTCAAGAGAGATTTTTGTGTCTCCGACAAGGATTCGCGTTTGGATGGCTTCATATTGAAAGTCTAATATCCGACTAGACTCAAGAACTTCCCTTAGACGCTTCGCTTCGATGGGATCCGGTAAGGAACCGGCTACAAAGAACAGGCCTTTATGGCTCCGAAAGATATCGGGCGGTCTTGAAAACTCAAAACTACCCAGTTTGATCAATCAACTATAACCCCGCTTCTTGCCACTTCAGAATCGTCTCGAGAACGAAATCATAACATGTCCAAGCGTTGCGCTCAGTGTAGTTCGATTGGATAGTGTCAGCGATTTGCACATCAGCAGGGCTTCTAACTTCTAAACTGACAAATGGGTAAGGTGCTATCCTGTTGATTCTGCTATAACGCACAGGATCGATGCCCAGTTCAACTGTCAAGAAACGATCCATAAGACGTTTCGCGACTTCGTCTATGGGTTTCTTCATCGCACGATGAAGTTTGTCCATCGGATCGAAAACACCAAACGTTGGATCAAAATGACCAAGTTGTCTTTGCGCAATAATTCTTGCGTACATAAACGACCTCATCGATGCTTCGATGCTGACCTTCGGATCAGATGAGATATTCTTCTCGGCCATTTCCATCATTTGTCGTATATCAGCGTTTTCAATAATGGAACTAAGAAATACTTGATTAAGACCAAGACCGGCAACAGTCAGAAATACTTCGTCAAGAAACTGTTGTGCGTATTGGAGATGTTGTTTTAGATCTGTTTCGGATGGTATTGAGCCCTGATGCTGCACGTCGTTCCTTTCTTCGTGAATCCTTCGTATTTCTGATGGCAATGGGAGCGGTTTTTTGAACTTGGCCATGTAGGAAGTGTTGACTGATGTCCACAACTGAGGAAACTTGGTATCTCGAGGAATTATGACGCCAAGTTCGGTCGCGACGGTTTTGAGCGTGGTCTCGATTGCCATATCCATGTTATGAATAGACACAACTCTCCGAACGATTGTTCCAGTGTTAATAGCGTTCATGTGAAGTAGCTTAGCCAAAGCGAATCTGAAGAGCGAAGCTTTGCCTACCAGTTTCAAACCCACTCCATCAATCCCGGCTCTATCTTACGGCAGAAATGTGTGATCTTAGCAGATTTCATATCTTTCTAGGCTAATAAGGCTGTGATGTGTACTTTATGAAAAATCCATCCTGACATTTGTTATAACCATCATACTAGAAACATTTCCCTTACTAGTAATACTGCCCATTCACACACCCAACCGACGTAGGTCAGCTCACCATCGGGCTTGCCAACCACAGAGAACCAATCAGCCACTAGGACTAGAGAGTTTTCATCTCTTCACACACGCAAGTATGGCTCGTCTTCTAAGCACTACGGCAAAATGTAAAATCGGTGAACTAGCTATAACGTAACACATACCATGCGGTGCATAGACAATGGGTAAGACGATGCGCCAAGACGTTCGAATCACTATTGCAGGTCTGATTCTAAGTGTTGCAGGAAAAATCGGAGGGTTCTTTGGACTATACGGGCTGGGCATTCTCTGGACAGTCTTAAGTATCGTTGGACTCATCCCAGCTTTTGTTTACGTATGGAAGACTGCAACTGAGTGGAGGGAGGTTGTGAAGACTTTTGGTAAGAGGTGGAGTCTAAAAGAGGGACAACTTGTTATTGGAAACACAGTTAATGTGGCGCTAAGAGCAAAAACAGTGCAGGAAATCATTGATGCTCTCCAAAAAGCTGAGGGTGAGGACTATGCATCAAGAATTAGAAGTGTAGGTAGAGCAATTGGTGAGAGTTTTGCTGATGATCTTAAGAAGGAATTGGTTGTTAGGGGAATTGGGCAAATAATCAAGCCAGGGAGAAAGCCTGGGCTTCTTAGGGACAAGCTGAATTTGTGGGCGGAATATGATTCAAGCACTGGTATGGGTATTTTCGACATAAGTCAAGTTAAGATATCTAGTACTGGAGTCCGAGGATACATACTGGTTAGGGGTTCGTTTCTCGCTTACGATAGGCAGTCTGATTCGCCAACTTGCTTAATGCTGGAAGGCTATCTTGAAGGGGTCATAACTAAGCTATTGTCAATGTGCATCCATGTCAGAGAAACAGAATGCAGTGCTGTAATGAGTTCAGATTGTTGTAAGTTTGAAGTGACTTCACTCTAGGCACGTGCTAAATCTATGAAAGTCTTCACCAGGTTAGAGAAAGCCCAGGTGGCTGGTGATAGTATCTGAAAACTTTCTTTTGCTGACAAATCTGGTCTACATCGATGGCTGGTCAATTGTGCGAACAAAGTTTGAGTGCCACAAAGAAGGAGGGGAAAAAGCTACGGTAATTCTGAGTAAAAACGGTCAAACACGAGAGCTTCAATCCTTCGATGAGGATTTTGTCAGTTTCATTGTTCAAATCGACAAGTTAGTAGACTCAAAAGGGCAAACAAAACTGAGGAAGATAAGGAACACTAACAAGTACTTTGAAGACATCGAGAATCTGGTAGATGAAAAACAGGAAAAAACGAGAGCCGCTGTCAAATCGATTCTGTCTGGCCAATTCAAGTTCTCCTTCAATCCAAGGAATGGGATTAGAAAGGTACTCCAAGATAGAATATCAACGAGTGACCCAGATGTTCGAGGCGTGAAGAGCAATTTCTTTGAGACATATGCTAGTCTGTTGATTGAGGGTCAGCGATTGGTCAAGCTTGACGAAGACATGAGGAAACGAAATTCAGACTATGCTGGCTACGCTTCGAAATACGGAAGGATATTGAATCGTGGATTTCTAGGTTGGGCAAACAAAACGAATGTGGTAGATGCTTACAGGAGGTATATTGAAGCTGTTAGTGTAGACCATGAAGATTTCGTGAGAAGAATCAATGAACAACTGAAGTATGTATACTTCCTACAACAACTGCTGGTTGGCATTGGCAGAGTAGATATTGAGAATGGAGCCCGTGCAGTAGTTGATGCTTATTGCCGCTTATGCGAGCTGTGCTATCCTGCCCTGTACGTTGCCGAGGTCGCCGTAGCATTCGCGAAAGACAGAGGGTCTGATATAGGTCAACCGAGTTTTGACGACCTTGTCAAATCTCTCAGGAATAACTCAGAGACGAGGGATCTCGTTGAATACGTTGAACCAGTGCTGCGTAATTCAGAAGCTCATTGTGCCACAAGTATCGTGCTGGAAAATGGTCAGCCCTTCGTAGTGGCATACGATTCCAGAGCTTGTCCTGCGCGTGAGATGAAACGTTTTCCGTTGCTAGAGCTAACTAATAGCCTCAATTGCCTAGCGAAATCACTAGTCTTGGCACTTTGCACAACACTTCAATTGTTTGAGTATGCTTTTCTGCTTCTCGTTCTCGGTTCCTATGAATTCAAAATGTTGCTTGTCACACTCGACCAATACTGATCTTTCGGTTCTGCCCTTATAACTCAAACTAAAAGGACAACGAGAGAAAACAGAAAGAAGGGGTTTGGGGAATTCTTTCCCCAACATGATGAGAATGATTTGTGTGTGCCATAGCTGGTGAGAGCATCAAGATTTGAGCTTTGGTACAGAGTGTGTTGTTAATTCTTGCCATTTGAATAAAACCCCGAAAATGTTACAAAGACAAGAATCCCTACTGTAACGTTACGGCACCTTCGACGAGCAGGTGGGAAGCACACTGGAACAGGAAGACAGTGAAGAAACGGGATGTATTACAATGGTATCAGAGAATAGTTGAGATACTGGACCACCCACCGATGTTCGATTATGATGAGGGAACACAACGCATCTTGTCTGAGGCGACAGAGGCTCTAAGGCTAGATGGAAGAACCCGTGAACTTGCATCAAGATTTATGTCAGACTATCGGAATCTGACCACGCCCCGAGATCTAAGAGGTTTCGTTGGGGCCTCGATAATGCTAGCTTTTAGAACGCAGGGAGAACCATTGAATGACTCTCTTGTCGCCAGTCGGTTAGGCTTAGAAAGGGGATCTCTTAGTAGCACTTACCGAATCATGTTCAGACGTTTGCGGCTATCCTCTAATAGACAAACTAGCTCGAAAAAAACCAAGACGAGTATCGGAGAAGGAAAGCAGAATGTAAGGACACGAATAAGCCTAAGGCACTTATATCAAGCGATGAGACGATCCAAATCACCGACTGATCTCGAAGAAAGAGTGTCTGAAATTGCTGAGAGCATTGTTAAGAACGACTCTACTAAACGCTTGTCAGATGGTTACCTGCTGGCTTCAGCGGTTTATGAAACCTTGCGTCGCAAGGATTTGCGTATTACTCCTGAGAGGGCAAACATGATGGTAGACAACTTAATCAACGTCGTTGAAACATCGATACGACGAAGAAATCGCGAAATAAGAACTTTGACCTGTGACAAAGAAATCTTCGAAGAAACAAAATACCGTTTGGAAAAGAATCTACCGCAGATAATTGCTGACCTTCAGCCATCCTGTCACGCAACATGAATCGCGTGGCCCCTGTCTTGGTATTGGTGTCTATAGTAATCTGCCGAAGACGTCCGGGATGCTCATGACGTTTATGATTTTGGATTACAAGCCTTCAATTTGACGATACTCTATCAAAAGTCAAACTTCCTAAACATGAATTCCACCAGTTTTCACCGCCGCCTTCGCCCGCCGTCTTTTGTTTGTCTGACTGTGTGTTGATTATGATGATAATCAAGAACTGAAACTAGCAACTCCAACAACTGACGACCCAATAAAACTACACGGCGGGCGGGCAGGACGGTTTAAGATTTAGTGCGTGGTTTACATCAAAGAGTACGAAAATAGGCATGTAAGGGATTCGCGATGAAGCTTGAGGCAAAGAACAATATCTTGTTTGTGGATGGGGAAGATTTTGCCTCCAAAATAATAAGTGGGTGCGAGGTTCGTCACCAATCTATTCTTCCAGAACTATCGACAACATACCTTCATTTCGATCCGACTTCTATGGATCGACAGATCGGCTCTACAATAGAAGAAATCGTTAGAGAGGTAAGCTCCTTAAGAATGCAAGTAAGCAAGGAAGATGCTATTGACATTTCAGACCATCTGTTTCAATCTTTCACTCCTCTAATGAAGATCTTTGCAAAGCAGAAGAATTTCTTCCAAGCGTCCGAAGTCTTCACATGGGCTGTTCGGAAGGTCATACAAACAGAGGAGACAATCGGCGTCAAGTTTGGTAATGGAGTGCACAAGGGCACCCGCTTCTATTTGCTAGGTTTATGCAAGATTATGATGTACGATGTGGACAGAGC
>CAYXJU010000075.1:0-7051 GCA_964464765.1 uncultured Candidatus Bathyarchaeia archaeon
CTTCTTAAAATGCGGGTGGGCCTTTAGAATAGGCAAAATTTATGTTTGTAGTATTTAGGCTGTCGGAAAATTCCAAGTTCGTATGCAGTTTTCGATTGGTTTAGTTTTCTTGTGGGTGCTAATGACTTAAGAGTTTAGGGCCTAACGGCTTAAGTCTTTTGAGCTGTTAAAGACTTATATCACATCAATATTGTTTCCATATGGGCACAACATGATTATTGGTGAAGAATCATATGGCGAGAGCAAACGCATTGTTTTGAAAGCAGCTTCACAGCATAAGCGGCGACGCAAACATCGAATTCTAGCTAGCGCGTCTCACTATCAGTATTCCTTTCTTCTCGTCGACTTCAAGCTCGACATCGTCATCTGGTTTGAATGGGTACTGCGAATCCAGCACCATGCTGGAAGGTATCGCGATGTACTGTGTGTTAGCATTCGGGTTCTTGGCCACTCTGCTCTTGACCTTCAGAACCATATCCATCCCAGATGAAATCAATATGGTGACTACATAATATGTCTATCGACAAAACACATGGCAACACAATTTCTGACGAGACCAGTAGATTAGGCTACAAGCTCTTTCGGGAAGAGTCGGTTAGACGCTTTAACCCAAGCCTCTTCGCCGTTAGAGAAGAAACTGGCAAAGGCTGGTTTCTAGTAGAGCTCAAAGAAGGCAGATGGACATGTGACTGCAGTGCCCAAAGCACCAACGACAACATGGACTACTGTGCCCACGTGTATGCGGCCCTACTTTCCTCCGCAGTCCGTCGCACCGAGTCAGAGGAATCAAGTGAAACATTTGAAGAAAGAACTATCAAATGCAAATATTGCGGGTCGCCGGACTATAGCCGAGTAGGCTATCGTTATAACGCTCACGGCATAGCTCGAAGATACTTTTGCAACGAGTGCCGCAGAAAGTTCTCTGTGCCATATGTTGAGCCTCAGGCAACACTAGGTGCGCCTTCAGGAACACTGTGGATATTGAGCCAAGTTGCGATGCTCACCTCAAAATTGAACGACTTGCTGAGAGACTTGGATGAGAAGATCGCCGCGGGCAAAAATAGCGTTTCGTTGCAAGGTTCAGGAGCTGACACGCATGGGTAGTTTCCACCCTCTCTATTCCTTAACTGGTTCATTATGTAGTTGTCGTTTGAAGTGGGATGATGGGATAGCACTATAAGGGGTTGGCGCGTATTGTTTACTCGAACCGATTCTCGCTGGAAGAGGTTGCTGAAATGAGAAAGATCGGAATTGTGGCGAGCGGCTCATCCGTCACCGACGCTGCTGTAATTCTGAATGACGGTGAGGAAAAAAAGGTCAAGGCAGAAGATCTTGTTGTAATCGAAAACAGGAACGACAACAGGATCATGGCTGTCTGCCGAACAGGCATTGGAAGTAATGAGAATCTGAGAGTAGCTGGTTTCTCGCCAGGTATTGCCTATGCTCGTCTGGGCCAACATCCAAGCACCTCCAAGGAATACTATGCCTTCACCATAGACGTTCTGGGAGACATTTCCAGCGGCAGTCTGGAACACAACAAGACGGTGATAGCGCCATCATCCGATGTTCTCCTGTTCGAGCAAGAAGATAACCCGATGACCCATCTTGGAAATCCTAACGGAAGCATAGGCTACTACAAAGACCATCCGAAATGGATCGTCCCAATGATTGCGAGATTCATTCCATACCATATTGGAGTATTCGCAACAACTGGCGCGGGAAAATCCCTCCTCACACGTTACCAGATAATCCCGTTCCTCCAAAGCTCAAGCTATGACCTGATTATCATTGATTGGAAAGGCTCCGATTACACACCATACTTCAAAACGAAACTGACTCTCGGCGACTTGGCTCTTGACGATGACAGCGTCGTTGAATATCTGTGCTCGGCAATGGATGACTTTGGATATTACTCAGGGCCCTATGTGGAGAGAAATCCAATCAAGACTGCTCTTGAGACTGTTATCTATAGGGGCGAATGGAGAAAGTGTAATTCCCCAATTGAGTTTAGAGCTCTCCTAGATAGAGATGTCGAACAGGAGATCGTGGTTGAAGAGACATCGGATGATGGAAAAGGTGGAAGAAGACTCTCGAAATATGGAAGACAATACATCGAGCGCTTCAAGCGATATCTCCTCAAAGTCAGAGATCAAGATCTCAAAAATGTCATGGGCAAAATAAAACCAGAACAGATTGTTGAGATAGCAAGGAAAGAGCATGCTGTGGTAGTTGACATTAGTGCTGGACAGAAGGATGAGAAGCTCTCTGTCTTCCTGACAATTGCAAACCACCTCCGCCAGCTTATGCAAGAGAAACAGAAGCTCAAAGTTGCCATCGTGATCGATGAAGGCCCGCAGTATTGCCCATTCATGCCGAAAGGAAGAGAAAGCAAGACAACAGAGGCCATTTCAGAGCTCTGTGCGCTTGGAAGAAGCTACGAGCTCTGTGTTGTCCTACTCTCACAAGGCATATCAGGTGAGATCGGAATCAACGCGGCTGTCCGGAGAAACCTTAACACCCAGTTCATTGGCAAGATACATCCGCTAGACATGGAAGAAGCAAAGCGACTTCTCGCTCAAGGAAAGATAGAAGACAAATCTTTGACTATGCTTCCTGAAGGAGATTTCTATTTCGTGGGGAAGATGAACCCTTCACCAGTTCCTTTGCTGATACATTTCGACCTGCCGAAGGGTGTGATATGAGCACCGAAGCTACGCAGACCACTCCTGAATGGCTCAAGCTACCAGTCAAACTACAGCACCAATTCTTCGAACATGCAGAGGCAGAAGCGCGAAGAACCAAGAAGCTCCTCTTGGAACAGAAGAAGAAACTTGACGAAATTGGAAAGCTCCTGAGATTCAAACCTATACCGAAGGATGATTCATGGGAAGATTGGAGAGTTGCAGTCATAGACGGCTCAGAATCACCTGTAATAAGCGAGAGAGTGGGCGGTCGGTTTGGCACGTATTCCGCGGGATACCACATATTTCAGGGGTTAGAACTCGTAGAAGAGGAGTACTTCAGCGGCTACATAACGGACGTTCAAGTCGGCAATAGTGAGGTAAGCCAGAAGATCTTATCGCTCCTAACTACGGAGCTCGAACGAGAAGCCGCACTCAAGTGTCTCAGGAAGGATGTCGACCTGATTATGATCGACGGCCCATTTTTCGGGTTCAGACCTCGGAGCAGGATCGTTGCTGAGAAAGAGATAACTGTGCCTAAACCTCGCAAAGGATCTGACCTCGTGAAACGGCTTGTAGATATGAGTCAAGAGCTCCTAGACTGTGGGAAAGCAGTGGGAATAGTCAAAAGAGTGCAGACAGCGGCAATAGACGGCTGGATGATATTGAAGTCAGGAACAAGAGACCTCACACTTTCCCGCAATGACAAGGACATACTATCCTCCTTGATGAAGTCTGGCGAGAGCTTCTCATATGAAGAGCATTTTGGCTCCCATGACGCCTTCAACTACCTATCAAGGCTGGCCTGGGCATTCGGTCGCTTCTACACGACCGAAAAAGGAAGAAGCATGGAATCCATCTACAAAGCGTGCACTGGGGATGTTGAGCGAAGCATAAGGCATAATCTAAGCTGTGAGCCTACCCAGATACTAGGAACGACACGTTACTTTGTCAGGTGCTCATATCCCGCCGCGCCATTTGCGATGGAAGTCAAACCTGGATTGAATATTGATGCCTTCCAAGCCTACTGTCAAGCAACATGCAACAAGGCAACAGGACTACCGCTTTCTCTCGACCTGATAGACCAAGATGTGGGGATACCAAGAGGCTTCACGCGTGAGTTCGTTGAAGAAATCGAGGCTACACTTGCCAGAGACCCAGACCTAGACAAGTTCGAACTCGAAACACGGTTCTCATCGCTGAACCCTCAGAAACAAGAATAAGTCACATGTGGCGCGATATGGAAGATGAGCTGAGACTTTCGGAACCGAGGCCAGGCAGAACTGTCTGGACTTCTTTGCTAAAATGGACGATTCCTATCGCATCATCATATAGAGAGATGACTTCGAGCGTAGACTCACAAGTCGCACAAAAGATCCGAGACAGATTTATGAGGGCATATATGCCAGTTCTGCCAGTACAGGAGTCCTGCCTAGCAGATAGCGAAAAAGTGCTACAATTGGCATCCAGCGCCCTTCTCCTGATCTGGATGATTCATCGCAAGGTGTTTGGCTCACATTCCTCGTTTAGAGACAGCGAGTCTTGGTTTCTTGGGGAGAGAGCTCCGAAAGATGGACTATCTTTTGCATCTCATGATTGGCCTCCCGAATCTGCCGTAGCTAGGATTTCCGATCTCACCTACAATGAAGAGTTTGACAATATTCTACCATACATATCCGAGGTCTTTGAAACTCGACAATCAGATCTCCTGCATAATAGACCGATCAAGCGTAACATCGGCTTGTACTACACACCCTCCGACGTCACGGAATATATGGTTAGGGAAGTACTGAAAACATGGACGGAATCCAAGAGGTCTCTTACAGATATTGCTTGTTTGGATCCAGCATGCGGGAGCGGAGTTTTCCTAAGAGCTCTCCTCGATTACCTTTCGAGTTCTCCCGAATTCGAGGCCAACACACTCAGTGCTTCTTTTAGACTATACGGATTCGATGCGAGCTGGCAGGCTATTCAATCATGCGCTTTCACTCTGTTACTCGATTGCATCGATGATATTCAACGACAAGGTCTTAATCCTTGGATGGCTTGGCAATCGATTCGGAGCAATCTGGCGGTGACTGACTCAACTCGAATAGTCGGTGTTGGAACGACTGATAGCGCAGTTGCATCACATAACGCCGAAATCAGAAGTGAAGCTCGTGCTATGATCAGTCGCGGCGAATGGTTCGAGGATACATCCCTTGAAAAGTACCCATCTCAAGGCTCGTTCACTAAACTGCTAGGCGACATTTTTGGAGAAGCTGCAAAGGGATTCTCAGTGATCATCGGAAATCCTCCTTATTCAGGATCCCCTGCAAGTGGTAGACAATTAACTCTCCACGGTCAATTTGAACAACGAGCCCGACTGCGACTGGGGTATTATGTTCCGTTTGTTGAAATGATGTGGCGATTCGCGGAAAGTGCATACTCGACCTCCGCCATGGTACTCCCTCTCTCTCTTGCGTACCACTCGGGAACGAAGTTACGCGAACTAAGGAGAAACATTCAAGCCAGAGGAGGGAACTGGAATTTCCAATTCTTCGACAGAACACCCGACTCGCTTTTTGGCGATTTGATAAAAACGCGCAATTGCATAATTTTTGCAGAGCTGGGGCGAGGTCTTGATTTGAAAAGACGGATAACGACCACGACCCTTATTCGATGGAACAGTCGAAAACGGAAGCTTCTGTTCAAGAGCATCCGCTCTGTTTCTCTCGGAGAGTTTTCTATCGAGAGATGCATTCCGAAACTTGGTTCAGAAATAGAAATTCGTGCCTACAAGAAATTGCGCTCTCAACTCCTAACTGTCGGAGATATGATCTGTGAGACTGCAAGTAATCTGGAGAATAGTGGAAGTCCTGCAACAGTTTACTTCTACTCGACTGCCTACAATTGGTTGCCAATCTTTCGGCATATTCCAAGCGAATGTCTTTCTCTCGGAAATGAGTTTCGTGCTCACACCCTAATCTGCAAGGATTCACATCTAGCAGATTTTGTTTTTGGCGTCCTCTCAAGTAGAGTGGCATATTGGTTATGGCGTGTTGAAGGTGATGGTTTTCACTTGAACCGTAGCTTCTTGCTCGATCTGCCATTTCACGCCTCACACTTCTCTGAAACTAGATATGCAGAAATAGTTAAGCTTGCCCGAGACTTGTGGGATAAGATTCAACACTATCCTATCAAAAAACTTAATGCGGGTAGACTCTCCATAAGCTACAGTCCGCACGCTTGTGGAGACATACTGGATAGTCTTGATATGAAGATACTCCGACCTTTTGAGATTGCAGGTGACTTCGGCCCTTGGCTCAAGGATTACGTTTTCAATACGATTGTAGCTGGAAGGGATGACGAACCCAAACTCAGGACGACAATACGGCAATTGATCGGTGAAAGAGATTAATGAAGGTCATAAGCCAAGAAATAAAGAAAGAGAGTCGAGTCTCCAAGCAAGAGTGGCGCGAATACACTAGGACTGTTTGGCCCATTAGAAATGTCTCCCACGATGTTCATCCCGCGGTCTTCCCACTTGAAATTCCCATTAGGCTCATCAAACTATTCTCTTTCTGTTACGACATAGTGCTAGATCCTTTCGCAGGCATTGGTACGACAGCAAGGGCGGCTCTCTCTCTCAAAAGAAACGCAGTGTGTGTTGAGCAGAACTCACGGTACGTCAAAATGATATGTGGGCTTCAAAAATCCTTGGCCAACGGCGAATTGTGCCTGACTGTCAAGTGCGGTGACAGTCGCAACCTTAATTTCCTATCCGACGACTCCATCGGGCTGATAGTAACTAGCCCGCCTTATTGGAACAAGGCTGACTATGGTCAGAAATCATCTAATATCGGGAAACTCGATAACTATTCCGCATTCTTGGATGCAACGCGTGATGTGTTCAAAGAGTGCTATCGAGTTGTTGCGCCAGGGCGTAAGATATGCATCGTCACTGCAAACGTCAATCAACACACTAACCATGGCCTGTTAACTTTCCCTTTGGCCGCAGATTTCATCAATCTTCTTAGGGATGTGGGGTTCCTCATGGTTACCGAAATCATTTGGTCTAAGGATGCAACAGGAGGCAAATGGGGATCGTGGGGGAGCCAGAGACCAATTTTTGGAAGCTATCCGTACCCTCCGAACTTCCTTTTCAAGAATGTGCATGAACATATTCTGGTGTTTGCAAAACCTAATGGTGGCAGAATAAGAGGACCAAAGGTGCGCATACTCGAAGAGATAATGCGCAATGGAAACGACAAACATTAGAGATAGTGAGCCAACTTGCTTGACGGGTCTTTTGTGCCGACCCTGCTAAGAGCGTTCATTTGGTGTTGCACATCTTGCCGCCCATATTGAAATTTCTAGACAGCTCGGTG
>CAYXJU010000076.1:0-7014 GCA_964464765.1 uncultured Candidatus Bathyarchaeia archaeon
GGTCTCTCCTGAGTTGATCGCGAGTATCGATACTGCCAGCTCTGGGAGCGAGGTAGTTACCGCTAGCATGAGGAATCCAATGGCAACCTCTCCTAGGCCAGTGATTCTGGCGACACTTGCGGAGGAATCTGATACCACATCGCTAGACTTAACCAAGATGGCAAGTGAGACCAGGAGTGTCAATGTCTGGATTATGAGGGATAGAGTGTCTCCGATCATATTCATCTACCTAATACGATTCTCTCGTGAGTTGGCGTCGACTACTGTTCTTGCTTCACGGTCTTCTTTTTTGCGCCGAACCATTTCGGGGCATTCTCAGAAACGAAGTCTCTGAGACCGAAACCGAATGCGATGGCAATTGCTCCGCCAACTCCAATGGCAACCGTTACTGCTATTGCGATCGCGATGATCTGGAGAATGAAGACATCCACTTTCATCGCTGAGAGCCCCAGGATCAAGGCGACAAAGTATAGGAAGAACCTCACAGCTGTCGATATTAGAGGCGAGTATTCGATGTTGGCTTCAGTTCCGATAGCCTTCACCGCATCTCCCATGAAGTCCGAGATTATCAGTCCGACTATCAAGATGATGACTCCTGCGACGAAGTGTGGAAGATACGCCAAGATCGCGTATGTGAATGACGTCAGGGCTTTGATCTGAAGATTATCGATCGCGGCCAGTATTGCGGCTATGTATATGAGCCATCTCACTATCAGGTCGAAGAAATCGGTAACCGTCAGTCTTGAGCGTTCAATAACCCTCGCCACGGCAGTCCTCTCCAAAGCACTACGCAATCCCAATCTCTGCATAATCTTTGACACTGCTTTGCCTGCAAATCGACCTGCGATCCAACCAATCACGAGAATTACGATTGACGTGATTACACTCGGCGCCAAAGCCTTGAGCTGGATCCAAAGTTCTGCGAAGAATTCTTCGATCATGATCTGGTACAGGCATCGACATGATCGTAATGACAAATAAATGTTCTGCACTTCCATGGCTGATACAATCGACTATCAGTCTTCAAGCCTGCTGACTCGCAGAGCCTATGTTCCTTGATAGCGACAAGGATTCTGGAATAAACCCACTGGTTGCGCTGTGAATTTGATTTGTGCTCCGCTCAGTGAATACTTTAATAATCATGTGAACGATATGAAGGAAAAGTCTGCATCTAACCGAAAGAACACTATGACCAGAAGGGGAATTGCTCATGAGCACATTATCCTTGGATAGGGACCAGATTTCGCCGTTCGCTTGACACCGCCGCATAATTGTTGAAGGATTTCAACTCGGCTCCCAGAAATGTTAGATCAAGTGGACGAATGCATGACCTCGTTCGTGTCATGGTAAGTCCACGAGGGTTATGCTTCATGATGGATCTGAGAGGCGCACCTTACTATAGAATTGAGGGATTCGTGATATTGAACTTGATTTGAGGCGGGGGAAATTGGGTAGGATATTGTTAGCCTCTAACAGGTTGCCAATCAGTATAGTTAGGAGAGGTCATGAATTACGGTTCCAATCCAGTGTGGGCGGACTTGCCACAGGCCTGGGTACGTTTTCCAAATCGCATGAGAGCCTATGGATCGGATGGCCCGGTATTACAACCGAGAATCTCAAGGGCAAGATCAAGCAGGTTCAAAGACGACTGACGAGAAAGAACTACTGCCCTGTTTTCCTATCTCAACGTCAAGTTGAGGATTATTATCACGGCTTTTGCAACAAAACCATATGGCCTCTCTTCCATTACTTCAATCAATACGTGACATACAACGAGAACATGTGGCATTGCTACGAAGAGGTGAATAGGGAATTCTGCTCTGCTGTAGTAAAGGCTGCCAGACCGAACGACATCATTTGGATACATGATTACCAGCTGATGTTGCTGCCAAATCTCATAAGAGAGAAGCTACCTAATGCTGCAATCGGTTTCTTTCTACATATTCCTTTTCCATCGTATGAAGTATTTCGACTTCTTCCTTGGAGAAGGCAAATTCTAGATGGACTTCTGGGCGCAGATCTAGTAGGTTTTCACACATACGACTATGTCAGAAACTTCCTTGACAGTGTTCGTCGCCTGTTGGGGTATGAGCATACACTTGGCCAAATTTGTGTTGGTAACCATATCACAAAAGCCGACATCTTCCCTATGGGGATAGACTATGAATATTTCTCTACCGCGGTAGATCGTCCGGAAATTCAAGAGGAAGCCAGAAGAATCACAAGGAAGGTTGGGGAGCGCAAGATAATCTTATCAATAGACAGACTTGACTACACAAAAGGCATACTGCAGCGGCTTGAATCATTCGACCGATTCCTTGAGAAGAACGGGGAATATAGAGAGAGAGTAACGATGATTCTAGTTGCAGTTCCCTCCCGCACTAGAGTCGAACACTATCTAGCTCTAAAGAAGAGCGTCGACGAATTCACCGGAAGAATCAATGGGAAATATGGCACAATCGGATGGGTGCCAATATGGTACCTGCACCGTCTCCTGCCCCATCAAACCCTTGTCGCGCTTTATAATTCTGCACAAGTAGCTCTTGTGACACCAATCAGAGATGGAATGAATCTGATTTCGAAGGAGTTCATCGCAACAAAAAAGAACGGCAAAGGAGTTCTGATACTCAGTGAAATGGCTGGAGCTGCAAGGGACTTGGGAGAAGCGATCATAGTCAATCCAAACAACCAAGAAGAGGTTGCTGAAGCCATAAGGGCAGCCTTGACTATGTCAGAGGAGGAGCAAATAGAACGCAACAGAATCATGCAGAAGAGGCTGGAGCGCTACAACGTAATTCGCTGGGCAAGAGACTTCATGGACAGCCTACTTAATGTGAAAGAAATCCAAAAGTCACTCTCTGCAAGCAGATTGACGCGTGAAATAAAGAATAGTCTGGTCAGCGACTACGTCAAGAGCGAAAACCGACTGATACTGCTAGACTATGATGGGACTCTAACACCTTTTGTGGAAACCCCAGAAAAGGCGAGACCTGATCCTGAACTCCTGAGGCAGCTCAAAGCATTTGCACAGAAACCCCAGAACGAGGTTGTCGTGGCAAGTGGACGCGACAGGAATTACCTGGAAAAATGGTTTGGAAATCTTAGTCTTGGGTTGGTTGCAGAACATGGAGCTTGGATCAAGGAGAAGGGGGGAGCGTGGACGGCAGTGGGACATCTGAGAGGGGAATGGAAAGAAAAGATACGCCCATTTCTTGAATTATATGCCGACAGAACCCCTGGGTCCTTCGTTGAGGAGAAGGAGTTCTCTTTGGTTTGGCATTACAGAAAAGCTGATCCAGAGCTTGCTTCGCTGAGAACGAGAGAGTTGAAAGATGCCATTCTACATCTGACGGGTAATCTTGGCCTTGAAATCTCGGATGGCAATAAGATTGTGGAGATCAAGAATGCAGGTGTCGACAAGGGACAAGCGGCAGCACATTGGCTTTCAATGAGAGACTGGGACTTCGTCTTGGCAATAGGCGATGACCTGACGGATGAGAATTTATTCGCCGTTGTTCCCAAACAAGCCTATTCCATCAAGGTGGGATATGGCCCTTCACGGGCCAAATTCAGCATAGAATCCTACTCAGAAGTGAGAGCCCTACTGCTGGATTTGGACAAGCTTTAGGTCAGCCTTATACTACCGACTCTCCAGAATGCCCTAGGCCAGCTTTTAGTCATGAACTCGATCCTACGTGAATAATCGTGCATCTCCCGGAGTCATCAGAAGTGTTTCAACCAGTTTTCAGATTGAAACTGTTATTGACCTTGGAGACCCTCTTCGCGGGAGCATACATCACTTTGATAAAGGGGCTACTGTTTGTCTATCTAGTTTCCATAGGATCAGGAGTAGAGGGGATTTCAATAGTAGTGGGTGTCGCAGCATCCTGCACTTTGATCATTCATGTTCTGCTCTACAAATATCCTAATTTCCTCCGCAAAGGAATATGGTCAAAATTCATTTTAATGCACGGTCTGGAAAGGGGACTATTCGCTTTCATTCCCTTCACCCACGATCATCTCTTAATTGCAATAACATTTGGAATGATCAACTGTCTGCCAACAGCCACCTTCATGAATCTCGTCATATACGGCTCCCTGTCAGAAGATGACATGAAAGATGTTACAGGAATGAAGCACTCGATGGAGAAGAGATAGGAATGATCGATCTCAAGAAAGAATCCGGTCTACCCATCGGTCTAGAGGACAGCCTATTGATCCTCGGCAACGGTGTTCTAGCAGAGGAGACCTCGGCAAGAACACTTGAGGAACTTCGACCTTTGCTGGCGGACCCTAGAGCTGATTTTCGGAAGGCAGAGATCTATCATATGTATAGAACGGCAGGTTTCAGTAAGGATATTGATGCCTTCAGGAAGAACCACCTTAGATATGACATCACAGTTCTTGAGAAAGGCAGAGTTGGAGACGAATTTGTGAAGACCGTAGGCCATTATCATCCATTCAAAGCTGGGACACAGACAAGGTATCCTGAGATCTACGAGGTAATTCATGGACATGCTTTGTTCGTGATGCAGAAGATTGGCAACAGTGTGAAGAGCGTAGATGCGGTTTATTTGGTTCTGGCCGAGGCGGGGGAGAAGGCGGTGATGTTGCCCGGAACGGGTCATGTCACAGTGAATCTTGGGAACACGCCTTTGGTTATGGCCAACTTTGTCTCAGATGATTTCACCTCGGTTTATGAACCCTATAGAGAACGAAGGGGCGCAGTCTACTACATCCTCTCACGGAACGACGGCATACACATACTCCAGAATGGAGCCTATGATCCTATTCCTAGGCCTAGAGTGCTCAAGCCCCGGGAGGTGTTTCTTGGCCTCTCGCTAGGTGGCCCTCTTTATGCAGCTGCTTCAGAGGATCTGGAGAGATTCAGGTGGCTGAATTTTCCGGAAGAGCATGAAGGGGAATTGAATGTCGAATCATTGTTCTGCAATGCTCAACTAAGCCTGCAAAGAAGAGGGATATCGGTGTGAATCTTGTTCACTTTCCTGTTCTAGGTTACAGGCCTCAGGGATCCTATGGCCCAATCCGTGACTTCATTGTTTGAATGGGGAAATGAAAGACAACATAGCATATGTTGTTCGCTCAGTCCCCACACGCATTTGGCTATTTGACATAACCACGTAGTTTTTGTCGAATATCTGACTACACTGACAGTTCCTGCTTCCTCAGCAGATATCTTCCAGATACGGCGAACCTTATTCCTTCCTGGTCAAATCTCTTTTTAATGGATCTTCTAAGGTCAACGCCCGTCCCAAAAGCTGTCGGCTGATCTCTGGCTAGGAATAAAAGTCTCAATTCTATGCTTGCTTCATTGAAATTAAGGATTTGGAATATTGGCTTCAGTTTAGATAAGACATTCGGATGCCTTTTTGCTTCCTCAACCATTATCGCCTCAACCTTTTCTATGTCTGTGTCAAATGGAACGTTAACAGTTATGCCAAAGAGCTTCTCTGGATCATTTAGGGTGTAGTTTATTATCACTTCTTCGTCAAGGACGGAGTTGGGGATTATCATCCTCCTATTGTCCCAAGTCCGGATTATTGTGTGTCTCAGAGTAATGTCCTGCACATTCCCATATTCATTTCTTATCATGACGGCATCACCTATTCTGATAGGCCTTGTTAGGACTATATTCAGTCCTGCAAAGATGTTTCCCAGCGTTCGCTGTGCCGCCAGACCAACAACGACGGCCAGGAACCCAGCTGCCATGAGTGTCGAAGACAAGTAGGAACCTATCTGCGGGTATATGGAAGACATAGAAATGAAGAATGCAATTGCAATCGTGAATACAATCAGAATCCTCTCCAGAAGACGAAATATCGTCTCTTTTCCCGCATGCTCTTTGATTATGTGCTCCCTAATCAAACCCGAAAAATGTCGACGAATAACAGCAGACACCAAAGCTGCGACTATTAATGGTACAGCGAATTCAATGATCCTCAAGAGATATGCATTTGCTGCGTCAGTCATTTGGCATCTCTACAGGTTCTCAATCTAAAAAGGTTGTCGTTCAGAGATCCCCAGTTGAGTCATTGCAGATTGTATTCACCTCATTAAGCCTCTTGATGGCTCACACCGTCAGGCAACTAGAAAGAACCGCTCATGAAACACTATCACCTGCTCCAACAACATTCGTAAGTTAACAGAATCAACCCTGATGTATAGACTTATTTGAATGGTTGGACCTGAATCTGCCTTGGAGAGCATCCTATGCTACCATTGGTGAGTTACAGAAAAATCGTGGGAGACAGCATCATCTCTGCAATATACAGAAGAGCAAGACGACTCTATGGCAAATCGCTATTGCATGTCAACTCAACTCAATATGGAGGTGGTGTGGCAGAAATGTTGACCTCGCTGTTGCCGCTGATGAATGATGTTGGGATCTATGCAGACTGGAGAATTCTTCGGGGAACTCCCGATTTCTTCGAGATTACAAAGAAATTTCACAATGCACTTCAGGGGGATTCAATACATCTAACCGACATAAAGAAGGAAATATATGTCAAGAACAATAGAGAATTCTCAAACTACTGCCACATCGGTAATGATTTCGTGGTTGTTCACGACAATCAACCCTTACCCATTGTAAACTTCCATAAAAAGAGGCAGCCTTGGATCTGGAGATGTCACGTCGATCTCTCAGATCCTAACAAAGCGGTCTTTGATTATCTGAAGGATTTCATTCTAAGATACGACCTTGTGATAGTCTCCAGCGAAAAATACAAGAATAAAGACCTCCCTGTTGATCACAAAGTCATCAGCCCTGCAATCGACCCATTGTCAACCAAGAATATGGAGCTATCCAAAGATGTTACTCAGAAGTACTTGCGAAAGTTTGGCATACCAACAGACAAACCTCTAGTCACCCAGATCTCCAGATTCGACAAGTGGAAGGACCCCGAAGGAGTCATAGATGTATTCAGACTGGTCAGGAGGACTGTCGATTGCAGACTAGTCTTGTGTGGAAGCATGGCTACAGATGATCCGGAA
>CAYXJU010000077.1:0-7001 GCA_964464765.1 uncultured Candidatus Bathyarchaeia archaeon
CATCCGTCGACGGTGATGCATGGGTTTTCTTTTGCGAAATCCCTTTCTCCCTGGCCTCCTGCCAAGAAAAGTGGTAGACATATCGTCACCGTATCGTCTCGTTGCTCAAGAATCCTTCTTGTAGCAACTCTCGATATCGTACCTTCCGGCAAGTCTTCTCCGCTACAGGAGATTAATCCAATCTTTCTCGAATTGATCTTCAATTTGTGTCACCGGCAATCTTGACTACTTTCTCAGCAATTTTACCAGCAAGCTTTTCCCCATCTAGACCGATGTCAAGAACCGTACCAGGTTTCAACCCAGGATTCTCTTTCAAAATATCCAGCACGTTAATTGCCATTCTGAGATTTCCTTTGTGATATTCCACGTTTTTCTTTGCACATCGGGCTACGCAGCCATCTATCGTTATGCATGGATTGCTTCTAACTTTCTCTACCGCTTCTTCATCTTCAATCGTCAATAGAGGGAGGCATGTAGTCTGTGTCTGTTTTGGTAGCATTTCATCTGTTACCATGTATGTGGCTCTACGTGCGACTGTGCCCACGGCCTTTCCTATTCCACTGCATGGAATGATGATGAACTTATTTCGTTTCTCTAACGTTTTTTATCAACCCTAAGATTTCCTTCTTGTTCGGAAAGCTCAACGCATCAGCAGCACATACCTTGGAGCATGCTCTGCAGAATACGACACAATTATTGGGATTCTTAACAGATAATTTCCTGTTTTCCTTGTCGTATTCGAAAACTCCGTGCGGGCAAAACTTCAGACACTGAGCATCCCCATCACAGAGATCACATTTGTTACTATCAATAGTGGGATACCAAGGAATCTTGCTTCGAAGTACCCCCATGTATGTCTCTTCGGTCAAGCTGACGCTTCTTCCAAGGCTTTCTTTACGGTTTCAAGCGCTTTTTGTGTGGTCATGTTTCTAACGTCTAGTGAGACTAGGTCTCGGGTTATGTCGAGTCCGGCTCTTGCAAACGCGTCTCGAAAAAGCTTCTTCTGCATTACGGGGGCGCATCCCGCTATGAAGTACTTCCTGTCTTTTCGTAGGAAGTCCAGAAGAAACCTGTCTCCATCCTCATCACAAAGCATGGGATGAATGAACGCGTACTCGACGGGGTATTCGGCTCTGATAGTGTTTATGAAATCCCACATGTCCATGTCTTTGAATCCTGGACATTTGCCTGTGCAGACGCAGAACAGGAAGCCAAGTTTTCCATCGCCTGAACTTTTGTTTTCACTCATTGTCTTTTTCTCACCATCCGGTTCTTCATCGATAACCCTGTTGTATTCTGGCAATGACATTCTTGCTGAGAGAATCGATAAGATGTGGATCCACTAGGTCCACCAAATCATACACCTTGCGAGATGTAACTGAGTAGAGCATCTTGTTCCCTTCTTTACGTCTCTTCAGAATGCCACAATCTATGAGTACTTTCAAGTGTCTGGAAACAGTGGGTTGAGCGAAACCGACTGTTGGAACAATATCGCAGGCGCATTTTTCACCAGTTCTCAGGAATTCCAGTATCTTCAACCTGCTTGGATCGCCTAGCGCTTTGAACACAGTCGATCTGAAGTTCATCATACTGATAGGGTCCATAGCCAATTCGCTATATAGCGGAATCGCTATACATATAAGCATTCTGCTGCCTTTGACAGTCGTCATACAAATGCGTGTTCCCAAAAAATAACTTTGATTCAGTCACACAGACGAGTTCCATTCATTAAGCAATCTTCTAACCCTACTCGCAATCTCGTCCTTATCTCTCAGACTTGTTCTATGGTTTCCCTTTGGATGAGAAACATAGAAATCTCTGTCTTGACATCTAGCATTTCTTGAAGATTGAATGCAGCAGGTCCACTTTGTTGAATTCACCACGGCATTTGGCGACCTTGCTGTTGCATGGGAGTATGTGTCTCAGGAGCCCAAGATAGTCAGGATAGAGCTTTCTAGAGCAGGCACATCCGCAAAAGAAAGAATTCTATGTTGCTTCCCAAACGCAACGCGAGCATCTCACCCAAGAGTCGAAGCATTGACAAGTGGCATATCAGCATTCTTCAGAGGCGAGGAAATCAAGTTCGACCTGAACATGATCGCTCTGGGAAGATGTCCGGAATTCCAGAGAAGGGTTCTCTTGGCTGAATACGGGATACCGAGAGGTTACGTGAGCACGTACGGAAGAATCGCTGAGCATTTGGGGATCGCTGGAGGGGCAAGAGCCGTTGGGAATTCTCTAGCCAGCAATCCATTCCCAATAGTTATTCCTTGTCACCGGGCTGTGAAACACGACGGAACGCTGGGAGGCTATCAGGGTGGTCCGAGAATGAAGAGGAAACTACTGGAAATGGAGGGGATGAAGTTTACACCTTCCGGAAAAGTCATGATGACTAGGGTTTACTATTGATTTTTCTTCGAAGAAACAAACTACACATGTCTAATACTAACGAATCCACCGTGGCTCTTAGCAGGTCCCACTCAGATTCGGACCATCAAACGTTTGCCGATTATCTCTTGAATGCGTGAGTATTCATTGGTGCAACTACACGGAAGCCTGAGCAACAACCTGATGACAAGAAAGATCTAGGTTGGGCGTAGAACTAGGAGGATGCCGGTCATCTCCCATATTGCTCCTAGCGCTAGAAGTATGATTACAATCACGTAGATTTTGGCAGTGTCCTTCCAAGCCGTCTTGATGGCTGCCCATCTGCTTTGTACGCCATACCTCCTCGGCATGATTGGAGCTAGAGCGATGTAGATTCCGGCTGCACCTGAGAAAACGTAGGCACCCAGCTCTAAGATCATTGTTCCAAGACCAAGTGCAAATCCTACGGCAGACGAGGCAAGAATTTCAGGATAGGTGACGCCGATGACGAAGCCTCTAACCAAGGTAACTACAATCGCACCTAGCGCTCCGACCAATGGTACAATTCCCGGTAGTGTGGTCGTGACGAAAGCTCCAGTCGTCAAATTCAGCAGGAAAGTGATCAGGATCGCTTGAGCCAGTTCTCCTCTCTGTAACGATTGAAATATGGTGGTGAATGGAGTCTCTGTCACAACTGTTCCTGATATTGCCTGAGCTGTCTCAATAGCCACTGGTGATCTGATACTGATCAGATACCAACCAACAAAGTAAGAACCAACGTATAGCAGGGCTACAAAGAGCAACAGTAATCGCATTCTCTTCACTGCTTGAAGAATCTCAGACAAAAACGTCAACTGTCAACTCATCTTCTCTACGGGATCCATAGTGAATCGACTTCGCTTTCCTCGATATAAGTTAAACAAGATTCAGGCGAATGCTAATGGAAGGGTCCGAGTGTCTATCTAACGGTCCGTTGACTTACTGAAGATACTTATCGATCGGTTGTGGTGATGTTTCTAATCTTTGAAGATTAGACACTTTTACTCCAATGAGTCGAACTTTTCTATTATCTCTCTCGAATTCTTTGAGGAGTGTCTTTGCTGTGTCTGTAATGGCGTTTCTCTCCGACATATGAGAGGGGAGACTCTTACTTCTAGTGAATGTTTGAAAGTCTTGGAACCTTATTTTCAGTGTAACTGTCTTGAAAACGAGTCTTGACTCCTCTAGTTGGTGGTGAAGTCTACCTGTCATTGTGTCCAAGGTCTTGACTAAGATTGATCGATCGGCAACGTCAGATTCGAAAGTATGCTCACTGCTGAGAGATTTTGGTTCTCGCTCGCCTTCATACACCTCAGAATTATCTATGCCGTTCGCAACATTCCACAATTCCAGGCCGTAACTTCCAAGTGCTTGGCGCAGTTTTTCTCTCGAATATCCTGCTAGTTGTCCGATTGTGTCTATGTTCATCCGTTTCAAGATTCTTTGAGTTTTCTTTCCAACTCCTACGATCCTTGAAGCTGGAAGTGGTGCTAGAACATCTTTCATTTCATTCGGAGTGACTATTGTGAGTCCGTTAGGTTTTCGAAGATCTGAAGCTATCTTGGCGACGGATTTGTTTGGAGCCACTCCAATCGAACACGTAAGTCCTTCTTTTTCGTAGATGGCTTTCTTTATGGCCTGGCCAAGGTTCTCCGGGCCTTCATACTCTTTGGCCCTCTGTGTAACATCTAGGAATGCTTCATCGATTCCATTCTGTTCGAATTTGTCTCCGAATCCTCTGAGGATCTTCATGACTCTATTCGAAACGTCAACGTAGAGATCCATGTTCACGGGAAGATAGACGGCACTGGGACAGAGTCTGTAGGCGATGGAGATAGGCATTCCAGACCTTACGCCATATCTTCGAGCCTCATAAGAACATGTAGAGACAACCCCACGTCCGGCTCCTTTTTTCGGATCAGCTCCAACAATGACCGGTTGATCCTTCAACGACGGGTTCCTCTGAACCTCCACTGAAGCGTAGAACGAATCCATGTCAACGTGGAATATAATTCTCTGCTTCGTTTCCAATCGAATCAGGCTTACCCGAATTCAACGATTCATTTACTACGGTGTACTCCAAGAAATTCAATTTCTCATCAGAATCTGATTAAGGTAGCGAGCAGGTAGAATAGTGAAGAGACGGTTGGCGAACTCTTTCGATCTCAGAGCATGACAAATCTTAAGCTCTAACGTTTTGATAAGGCTCCAGAGGCGAGTGTCTGCGGTGGACCAGTGATGTCAACATCGTTTCGATGTCCACATTGTGGAGCATTAGTAGGGCCGAGAGGCAAGGGAATTGCTTTCTGTCCTCAATGCAGAAGGTATTTGCCCCGAAATCGAATGTCTCCACGATCACTGCCCCGCCATGGGAAGACGAAAGGGCCTAGGCTGTATCGACTTCCATATGGCTACAGCGAGGCTGAAAGAGCAAGACAGTTAGGTACAGACAATTGGCTAAGAAGTGAAGCTGTCGAAAGTATTCGTGAAGAGGAAAGAGAACTTCGAAAGAAGAAATCTCGGCGCATCTATTGATCTCACTAGCTCAGGCCAAGCAACTCTCTTACAGTTACTTTGGCCTGAACTTTTTACAATAGTAGCCTTCCGAGACTTTCTGCTTTATCAGGGAGCAGTTTGGTGTACCCTTGCGAACTCTGAAGTACATGCAATTCTTGCAGTTCTTCTCAACATCCATCTTCTCGCACCATCCTCATAGTTGAACTGAGCCCTCTGTTTTTTCTTTTTGGGCTTCTGAATCGTTTTGGGGAGTCAATGTGCTCGTCTCAGCAAGATGCCCCACATGGCTCCAACGAAAAGCACGCTTAACGCGACGGCCAGTTCGAGTCCTTCACTGGTTACGGGAAAAAGTTTTGCGAGTTGACTGGTCTTGGTGAGATAACCATTCCAGGAAAGCCATGTGAGAAGTCTTGGAACTCTCTCTCCAAACAGGACATAATAGAGATAGTCTTCAACGCCTGAATGCGTAAAGATCATAGATTCAACAAAGCCTGCCAATGAGAACTTCCAACTTCCTCCTCCCAGCCAGTATGCCAGGCCTATGCAGGCGAAGACAACTGTAGCCAAAACTTGAAAGAAGACGTGATGGAAAACCCAGATCTCCTCAATGGCCTCCAACGGCTTGAAAACCATTTCAACAGTTACTCGGTCCGCATATACAAAACCCAGAAAAGCAGAGAGCAAGCAGACCTGAAAGAGAACAAAACTTCTAATTCCATGTGGTAATCTGAAGCCAAGGTTCTCCATACAGCACACTTCAGAACAAGACCTCTGTCACGCCTTAAAAGAAATACTCAAGGACTCGACATATCAAGAACCGATCTATCAGTTCTTACGTGAGAAGATCTGCGATACTAGCGTCACGTATCATTTTACTTTCAAGAACTCATGCACAATTATCTGAATGACTATCATAGATGATCCCATATTGACCTGAATCCATATGTGTTTCTTGATCGCTTTATCAGAAGAAAAAACTAGTAGAAATTCACCATGGTAACATTATTATGAACAGTATGCCACACAACGGTACCACCTTCACAGTCAAACTTCTGAAAAGAACTTGAATTGGAGAACCAACAATCAACAAGAAACGCCAACTTTTTAGCCAAATTGCTGGAAATCGATCTTGGTGTCCAATGACCCGATCACTGGGCATAGTTGGATGCGATGAATGTGGAATCCCATTCTCCGACGCGGCATCCTTGGGCTCAATCTTGGAGAACAATATCCTCTGCCCGCGATGTTCAATGATGATTGGTTGCTAAGATGCAACTGATAGTAAGTCGCAAAAGCCTGTCTGTCGGTAGATCTTACTCTATTCCTAGTCTATTTTGTTTCGTTTGCACAAGGTCGTGGAATCAAGAATCGATCAGAATCTTGACTCCTTCAGAGTGCAAGTCACGGAGGTGAACAAATCAGTGGCTCTCGCGTTTGTGATGATAAACGCGCAGGTGGGAGCAGAATACGAAATTGTGGATGCCGTGAAGAGAATGGAATACGTCAAAGAAGCCTATGTGGCCTATGGAGTCTATGACGTTCTCGTCAAGCTCGAAGCCGAGACTGCCGACAAACTGAAAGATGCTGTCGCAAATCTCCGCAGGCTAAGCCGAGTTAGATCAACATTGACGATTCCTGTGAGGGAATAAAGATCGTAGGCGCACATGATGAGGGCTTCTTCACGAACAACAACAGATCTTTTGCTCAATACTCTTGCGCTGAACATCAACTAGGTAGGAGCAGAGTTAATATTTGCCGGTAAACTGATGCGCGAATCCCCATGGTTCGGTCCAGGGTGGTCGCACGAAGAGATACACACACAAGTATGACAGAAACTGGCAATGAATAGTAGCGGATATCAGAAAAAGAGAGATTAACCTACCTTACAACCAAGGATCGGTCTTTCTAGTATCGTCTATGCTTCTGATAGCATTCCCTGCAGTAGACTGGCCTGCCCTCGGTCGGCTGGAATGGAACTTCACATTCTTGCTTACAGTCAGCGCAGGTAGCCTTGTGCATTGTTCTGGGGCTGTCATAGCTACGTCTTTCATAACCCATGCGATTCTTCACTTCCCTTT
>CAYXJU010000078.1:0-5283 GCA_964464765.1 uncultured Candidatus Bathyarchaeia archaeon
TCTTAAGTCTGACACAGTTCCTGCAAGAACTGTCCTGCCCCTTTGACCTGATTCCCGCCTTGTCTTCGACTAAGGTCTCGGGGACCCCCGCGTGTCCTCCTTAGATCGGAATCTTCTCACATAAAGCTTGAGCGAAAGAAAAACACGTCTTGATTCAATTGATCCTTTGAGATTAGATCTCTGAGATTCGCCAGTTCTAAAATTGAAATTTGAGCTGGGTGCTCAGATTCTCTCGTTGTCAACATGTAAATGTACGTAATTGTACTAAGAGGACTTAAATAAGACGCTGATGTACGTCTGACGCCTAAACCTTGGAGATCGATCTAAATGGGGTATCGTCTTTGGACTCGTTCACGATTCCAAGTCTCGGGACGCTAGGCTTAAGCTAAAACGTTTCTCCTTTGCGCGAACTCCTCTGGAAACATTTCAGAAGATCCAAGACAAATGTGATTTCGCGTATATCCTTGAATCCGTCAAAGGGCCAAAGAGACTTTCTCGATTCTCTTTTGTTGGTTTCAATCCCTCAGTAGCCCTGAGTGCAAAGGGTCACATCGTACAGACACATCACCTAGAAACAGAAGAGAAATCCATCACCAAGGCTCACGACCCTTTGGAAGTTGTGGAACGCCTCGTACATGAGCAGCCAATCAACTACCAAGGAATGAGCTACGTGGGTGGAGCTGTTGGTTACATCTCCTATGATTCAGCGAGATACTGGGAGAGGCTTCCCAATCTTTCCAAAGATGATCTATCCTATCCAGACATTGAGATGGGAATCTACGACGACGGCATAATCTTCGACCACCAAAACCGAGAAGCCTTCTATTTCTACACCGAACAGGATCGACTCGCCGAAATTCACCGGATATTGAATAATACTGCTAGCAACCGCGAACTTGTCTATTCAGACATGTCAACGAATATCTCGAAAGAGCATTTTGAAAAAATAGTTGCCGACGCTAAACAGCACATCAAGAGTGGAAGAGTCTTTCAAGTCGTACTCTCCAAACGCTACGAGTTCGAAATTGAAGGAGATCTGCTCCGCTTCTACAATGTTCTCAGAAAAATCAATCCCTCACCCTACATGTACTTTCTCAAAATGAAGAATCGAGCCATCGTTGGCTCAAGTCCCGAAACGCTTGTTAGAGTTCGCCGAAATGCCGTTGAGACTTTTCCGATAGCTGGAACCCGACCGAGATCCAACAACCGCGCTAAAGACCAGAGGATGGCACGCGAGCTTCTCTCCGATGAAAAGGAATGTGCAGAGCACGCCATGCTCGTGGACCTTGCAAGGAACGACATAGGCAGAGTCTCCAGTTTTGGAACCGTTAACGTAGCACAATACATGAAAGTGCACAGGTTCAGCCATGTGCAACACATTGTCTCTAGAGTAGTCGGAACCCTCAGAGACGAGTACAACAGCTTTGACGTGCTTCGAGCAAGCTTCCCCGCTGGAACTGTGAGTGGTGCACCAAAAGTCAGTGCAATGGAGATTATAGAAGAATCCGAACCTACGAGAAGAGGACCATACGCAGGAGCCGTTGGATACTTTTCAAGAAATGGAGATTCCGACTTCGCGATCACAATCAGAACTCTGGTTGCTGATGGTAAACGCGCCAACATCCAAGTTGGTGCCGGAATCGTCGCTGACTCTGATCCTGAACGCGAATGGTACGAGACCGAACACAAAGCAGGAGCCCTAATGAAAGCCCTAGAGAAATCGCAGGAGATCAAGAATGAAAGTCCTAGTCATTGACAATTATGACTCATTCGTATACAACCTAGTCCAGTACGTGGGAGAGCTAGGCGCCGAACCCACAGTATTTAGAAATGACAAGATCTCGGTGGATCAAATCAAGAAGCAATCTCCAGACAGAATAATAGTATCTCCCGGTCCTGGAAATCCCAGTGACCGACGATATTTCGGAATCTGTTCCGACATTATTCGCGAAGTTGGTCTGAAGATTCCGTTACTTGGCGTTTGCTTGGGCCATCAAGGCATAGTTCATGCGTTTGGTGGCAAGATCAGATGTGCGACAAGGCAAATGCATGGAAAGACAAGCCTTGTGAAACATGATGGTCGGGGTATCTTTCGGGGAGTGAAGAACCCGATTGTTGGAGCGAGATATCACTCGTTAGTGGGCACTCGAGAATCGATTCCAACTTGCCTAGAAATCTCAGCTGAATCTCTCGATGACAAAGAGGTCATGGCGGTTCGTCACTTGAATTATCCAATAAATGGCATTCAGTTCCACCCTGAATCAATACTGACCACGGATGGAAAGAGCATTCTCAAAAATTTCTTGGATGGAGCCAAATAAGATGATCAGAGAATCAATTGGAAAACTTGTTGAAGGATCACACCTTTCGCATCAAGAAGCTTTCGAAGCCATGACCGAAATCATCTCAGGGTCGGCAACGGATACGCAGATTGGTGCATTCTTGACAGCTCTTAGAATGAAGGGCGAAACCGTAGAAGAACTAGAGGCCATGGCAGAGGTTATGAAGAATTTTTCCGTTCAAATTCATCCCAAAGTCAAAGGAAGACTGGTCGACACGTGCGGCACAGGAGGGGATCGCTTGAAAACTTTCAACATAAGCACAACCTCTGCCTTCGTCGTAGCTGGAGCTGGGGTGTCTGTTGCAAAGCATGGAAACCGATCTGTAACCAGCAAATGTGGATCTGCTGATGTCTTGGAAGAGCTCGGCCTTAACCTCGACATGAATCATAAGCAAGTTGAGGAATCAATAGAAAACGTTGGAATCGGATTCTTATTCGCACCGAAATTCCATCCGGCGATGAAACGTGTTGCCGCACCTAGAAAAGAAATTGGCGTTCGAACAGTCTTCAATCTCCTCGGTCCAATCACAAACCCTGCAAATGCTTCTGCTCAACTCATAGGCGTTTACGACGAGCGTCTAGTGGAGAAGATTGCATATACAATGAAGGGACTGGGCTGTGAGGCAGGTGCAATAGTTCATGGATTAGACGGGATAGACGAGATATCAACCATTGGGAAGACGAAGATTGCTTGGTTGAAAGATGAGACTGTGAAGGTCTCCACAAGTACTCCTTCCGAATTTGGCGTGAAGACAGCTAAGATAGAGGATCTTCAAGCATCAACGGCATCCGAGAATGCAAAGGTGACCGCTCGCATACTTCTTGGAATGAATGGTCCCCAAAGAGACATTGTCTTGGTGAACGCGGCTGTCGGCATTTTGATTGGAGGGTTGGCTGAGAGTCTGGAAGATGCCATGGAGTTAGCGCAAAAGTCCATCGATGATGGGGCGGCGCTTCGAAAACTTGAAGGTCTAATCAAAGCATCAGGCGGATCGCTATCTGAACTCAGAGAGCTGGAATCAGAGATTGACTGACTTCTTGGACACACTCGCCATTGAGAGCATAGAGAGAGCTGGCAAAGGCTACTACAACGTCGAAAGTATTGTCAACAGAAAGCGCGTCAGCCTCGTAAAGGCGATAAAGGGTTGCAAGCACGTTCCCATCGTGGCAGAGATCAAGAAGCGTTCTCCATCACTTGGCAATATCCGTAATGAAATAGATCCAGCTGAGATTTCTTGCGCATTCAAGAATGGAGGCGCAGTTGGTATCTCAGTAATTACAGAACCGAACAGGTTTGAGGGATCTCTTCAGCTCCTTCAAAAGGTTCGCGAAACCGTAGATCTACCAATACTGATGAAGGACTTTGTGACCCGCGAAGTTCATGTTGAAGCCGCCTCAAGGCTTGGAGCTGATGCACTTCTTCTGATAAATGAGCTCTTCAAGAGAGGATATTGCAACCAACCGCTTCGAGAAATGATTGACCTCGTTCACTCCAGAGGCTTAGAGGTCCTCCTTGAAACACACAACGAGGAAGGTTTCCAGCAAGCGTTGGATACAGACGCCGACATCATAGGAATAAACAATAGAGATCTACGAGATCTCAGTGTAAACCTTGGGACACCCCACAAAATCCTAGAGAAATACCCGTCGCATGGCAAGATCGTGATGGTTGAGAGCGGCATACAAGATCGAAACGATCTTAACCGTCTTTTGAAACTCGGTGCCAACGCTTTCCTGATCGGTTCATCTCTCATGAAAGCCAAGGATATCAAAGAGAAATTGAAGGAGTTCACAACGACCGATGAGAACCGTTAGAGCAAAGATCTGTGGAATCACGAACGAAACAGATCTGGCTGGCGCCATAAGCGCAGGTGCCGACGCAATTGGGTTCATAGTTGGAATCCAATCCTCTCCAAGGAACCTCTCAATTGAACAAGCACAGTCGCTTTTGCAAAAGATTCCACCGTTCATTTCAAGTGTGGTCGTTACGAGGCAATCGAATTCTCAGGGTCTGAAACAGTTGAACTCAATATTGCACCCAGACTGTCTACAGGTCTATTGTGACATAGGCGAATGCAAGAACGTTCTTGGAGAATTGAATCAAGATGCTACGATTATTTTTGGAGTTGATGGAGAAAGATCGTCACTGGGAGACTTGATCACTATGTCGGAGTATTGTGATGCCTTTCTGTTGGACACGCTCTCATCTATGAAATCCGGTGGAACCGGTCGCGTACACGACTGGAATGCAAGTAGACGGTTGAGACAGGCGGTCGATCCTAAACCGATAATTCTAGCCGGAGGTTTGACGCCTGAAAATGTGGAAGAAGCGATCAAGATCGTTGAGCCGTATGCGGTCGATGTTGCAAGCGGTGTGGAATCAAGCCCGGGCAAGAAAGACCGTGCGAAGATGATGGAGTTCATCAAGAACGCTAAGGGGGTTCAACTTTGAGAAAGCTGTCAAGTTATCCCATTAAAGGGAAATACAGTCGGTACGGTGGACAATTCGTCCCTGAGACTCTGATGGCTAATCTGAAAGATCTTGAGAGAGCCTACAAAGAGTTTCGTCGCGACAAAGACTCTCAAAAGGAGTTGAAAAAATATCTCTGCGAATTCGCCGGACGACCAACACCACTCTATTTTGCGGAAAACCTGACCCACAAAGTGGGAGGCGCGAAGATCTACCTGAAGCGCGAGGACCTTCTCCATGGTGGAGCCCATAAGATCAACAATACTCTAGGTCAGGCTTTGCTTGCTAAACGAATGGGAAAGAAGCGTGTGATCGCAGAGACAGGCGCGGGGCAACATGGCGTGGCAACAGCCATAGCCTGTGCCAAACTGAACCTAAATGCTGAGATTTACATGGGCGCTGAAGATGTAAGGAGGCAGAGTCTGAACGTTTTCAGAATGCGACTCCACGGCGCCAAGGTTCACGAGGTATC
>CAYXJU010000078.1:5383-6998 GCA_964464765.1 uncultured Candidatus Bathyarchaeia archaeon
GCGCCACTTCGCGCAGGCCGGGAAGGCGTCTTTCATGGAATGCTCACGTACATCTTACAAAACCTGGACGGTCAGATAGGAAGCACACACAGCATTTCAGCAGGCTTGGATTATCCAGCAGTCGGACCAGAACACGCCCAACTTCAGATGATGAAGAGAGCTCGCTACGTGACAGCGACCGACCGTGAGACTCTAACTGCTTTCACAACTCTTTCTGAAACTGAGGGAATAATGCCCGCTTTAGAATCTGCGCATGCACTTGCGTTTGCAATCAAACTAGCTCGAACCATGCCGAAGAGTCAGTCGATAGTCGTCACACTCTCAGGACGTGGAGACAAGGATGTTCAGATAGTTGGCGAGAACCTAGGTGCATCTCTTTGAGCAGAATCAAAACAACATTCAATGAACTTGGTGGCCGAGAAGCCGCCTTGATTACGTACATGATGGGTGGATACCCAACCCTAGAACGATCAGTTGATGTGGCGGAGACACTTGTTGACGGAGGCGCAGACATTATTGAGGTCGGAGTCCCGTTTTCAGATCCGATCGCTGACGGTCCAATAATCCAGTCAGCAAGCAAGAAAGCCCTTGAAAATGGCATGTCTCTTCGACGAGTTCTAAGACTCTGTAGAATGATTCGAAATCAACACTCGTTGCCAATCGTTTTGATGGGATATCTTAATCCAATCTATCAGATGGGATACGAAAGATTCTTTGATGAAGCTAAAGCCTCCAATGTGGACGGTGTAATAATTCCGGACCTACCTTTGGAAGAATCAGATGATTTCAGGGCGACAGCTCGAACGTACGGTGTGGATGTAATACTACTAGCTGCACCCTCCACATCGCCGGCTAGGCTCAGGGAGATAGCCTCTCGAACATCAGGGTTTCTGTATCTGGTCTCTGTCTACGGTGTCACTGGACCAAGACGAAAAATTCCCGAGCGTTCTCTTGGATTCATCAAACAGGCGGTCCGCACCGTATCAAGTCAGATTCCACTTAGCGTAGGGTTCGGTATCTCAAGACCTGAACAAGTGAAGACAATCGCAAGAACAGGTGCGAAAGGCGTGGTTGTCGGAAGTTCATTGATAAATGAACTCTTGAAATCAACCACATGTTCGAAAGTTGTGCTGAGTAGACTCAAGATCAGAACGCGACAACTAAAGAAGGCTACAGTCTTAACCAACTAGCGAATACTTGTTAGTTGTCTGGTAAATTATTCGCTAATATCAGCTATCTTAGCGTTCGTGAGTTTTGCTATGTCGCGTGGGTCAATTTCGATCAAAACCTTTGGAACTCCATCGCCACCATACACCTTATCCAGTTTGATAGCATTCTGATCGATTACGGTTGTTAGCCGGTCTTTGTGACCAACTGGGGGCATAACTCCAACCTCGAAACCAGTGAGACTCTTCGTAGTCTCCGGGCTGGCAATTTTAACCTTAGACGCTCCTACAACGGTTGATAGTTTTCTTCTATCGACGCGTCTATCTCCAGTCAGTATTGCTATGATAGCAGAATTCTTCTCATCAGTGAAGACGATTGTCTTTATGATAGTATTAAGTGGAACTTGAAGCTGGTCAGCGGCATCTTGGCAGGTTGGGGTTAACCCTTC
>CAYXJU010000079.1:0-6932 GCA_964464765.1 uncultured Candidatus Bathyarchaeia archaeon
TCTTTGGGTTTCACGTGGCGACGATTCAGGCACTCATGCGAAAGAGAAACGGTTGTGGATGTCTGCTGGTTTTGATGTAAAGGATCTGAGGCAGAAAAGCTGGTATCTTGAGGCTGGAAGCGGAATGACAGCCACTTTGAAAATGGCGGACGAGAAAATGGCATACACACTGACAGACCTTGGAACTTACCTTATGAACTACAACAAAGGCAATATTGAACTGGCGATTCTCGTCGAATCCGGAAAAGATCTGCTGAACGTCTATAGCGTTATTGCAAGCGATCCGAGACATATGAACCTCACAAAAGCAAACTTTGACGCATCTATGAGGTTCATAGAATTCCTGGTTTCAAGTGAAGGGCAGGAACTCTTCGATACTTTTGGAAAGACCGACTATGGACAATCACTCTTCAAACCTTATCTGAAACTGCTGAAAACGAACAGTAGTTCTGATGTAGCAGAATGGATTCGGGAGCTTGCGTACTTCGAAGGATCTGAATGCCCCCCACAATATAGGTATCATGAGGGAGATCTGTACATGGCGGCATCTGTGCCCTTACATATGGCGAAGCCGTGGGTAACTGATTAATGATTAAGAGTTGGTTGTTTTTCTAATTATCAAAGACGTTGCCAATGTCTCTTGAAGTTCTCTTAGAGGGTTTCTTCGAAGCAATCAGATTGATTGTGACTGGAGACCCTGAGGTATTCGATGTTACGCTCCGCTCAATCTATGTCTCAGTACTTTCAACGGCTCTTGCAGCCTCATGGAGCATTCCCGTAGCTCTTCTGCTGGGATTGAAGGACTTTCGTGGAAAGAGATTCGTGAAGGGAGGGTTCAACGCACTATTGGGAGTCCCAACAGTTGCCCTAGGTCTACTCTTCTTTCTTCTGCTATCGCGCAGCGGCCCGTTTGGCATACTCCATTTACTCTTCACTACAACTGGAATGTCGATAGGTCAATCCGTCCTCGTAACACCTATCGTGATAAGCTTCGCTACGAATGCCATCGAATCGACTGAAACTGACTTGAAAGATCTTGCTAGAACGCTTGGAGCTTCGGAAACGAAAGTCGCTTTCACGATAGCCCGCGAGTCAATTTCCGGAATAACACTTTCCGTGGTAGCTGCTTTCAATAGAGCTTTCGCGGAGCTCGGAGTGGTAATGATGGTGGGTGGAAACATACGTAACGTAACAAGAGTTCTTACGACTGCGATAGCTCTCGAAACAGCAAGAGGTGAAATAGCGTTTAGTATTGCTCTCGCAATAATCCTACTACTGATCGTGTACTCGGTAACTTTACTGGTTAATCTCTTGGGGCGAAAACGTTGACCAAATACTTTGAAGTCCAAAACTTGTCTCACAAGTTCGGCCGAAGGCAGGTCTTGAACAATATTCATCTCGCCGTTGATAAGGGAGAGGTTACAGCTCTCATTGGAGCTAACGGATCTGGAAAAACAACTCTGCTGCGAATCATTGCCGGACTTGAGATACCGACTGATGGGGACATACGAGTCAGGGGAGAAATATCCAACTATAGGGTTCTGCGGATGATCTCTACAATGGTCTTCCAAAGGGCTGTTACATTCAACACATCAGTGTACGATAACCTAGCTTATGGATTAAAGGTAAGGGGCATCGGAGACTCTGAAGCAAGTGAAAAAATTCGCCAGACGCTTAGGATGGTTGGACTGGAAGAGTTCGAAAAGAGAAGAGCTAGGGAATTATCCGGCGGCGAGCAACAGAGAGTCTCTCTGGCAAGAGCTCTAATCTTAGAACCTGAGATTCTCTTACTAGATGAACCTACCGCAAACATAGATCCCAAGAACGCATCCATAATTGAAAGTGTCATCAGCAGAATCAATCGTGAACTGGAAATGACAATCATTATGGCAAGCCACAACATGGCACAAGCCAAACAACTGGCCAATAAGATTGCAGCTCTACAAAACGGAACCCTAGTCAAATTGAGCAGTACAAACGAAGTTTTCGACGAGCCATCTAGTGTTCTTGAGAACATAGGAAGACTGCAAAACGTCTTCTCCGGACAAGCAAAATCAATAGAGAACGGTATTACACTGGTTGATATTGGGAACAGCGTTACTCTTGAAACCGCCGATGCTAAAGAGGGCCACATAACCGTTTTCATCAAACCCGAGGATTTGATCGTATCAAAGACGAAACTCGAATCAAGTGCAAGAAACGTTCTGAGAGGAACAATTGTGGAAGTTACGGATTCGAACAGACTCATCCGTATGAAGGTTAACACTGGTAGAGAGTTCACCACCATGATTACGAAAAAGTCATTTGAAGAGATGAAGCTGAATTTGCGATCGGAAGTCTATTTGACGTTTAAGGCTCAATCGGTTCACGTAATTGCATGACTTGAGATTCACGTCGCTGACGAGTGACGCTATGAAAAAGGGCTTTCTGAATGGTCTGTGGACAAACAGCCAAGGATAACAGCTAGAACCATCAGCCACTGAGTTAACAGAACCTTACTTTAAGGCTCGACAAAAGGGAATATTGAGACTGCGCTTGGCTCTATGCTGATTGGAGTTCAGCGTGGCAGAGCGACCAAGGCTAGTTTGGTCTGTTTGACCCCTCTTTGCCGCGTGAGTTCCTTGGCTAAGTTTTGGACGTCTTTCACTTCGCCTTTGACCGCGACCATTTCAAGGCAGTGACGATCATCAAGATGAATATGCATTGTTGAGCTGATTATGTCATGATTATGATGTTGAGTGTTGGTCAACGCTTCTTCTACACCTCGAGCTTCATGATCGTAGATTACCACGATTGCCCCTGTCATGATGCCCTTGGCTTCACGTGTCCATTTCCATTCGCTAAGTAGGTTGCGCATGGCGGTTTGCACAGCTTCCGACCTGCTGTATCCGACATCTCTTGTTGCAGAATTGAACTCTTGAACCAAGTCTGAGGGAGCGGAGACACTGAATCTAGAGACCCCCTTGTTTCCCAATTCAGAAACCCCTTGATGCCATTATTATCAGAAGACAATATTTTAATACTTTATCAGTAATACTCTGCACAACGCCAGTAATACTAAGGAATCCTAGATGCACATACCTGATGGCTTCCTAGACCTATCAATCTGCTCTGTAATGTACGTTGCTACCGCAATCTTCTGGATCTTTGCGTTCAGAAAGGCAAGCAGAGTATTGAACGAAAAGCAAATCCCTTTGATGGCAACCTTGACAGCGATGTTTTTTGCGGCGCAGATGATGAATTACCCAATTATTGGTGGTACAACAGCTCATCTATTGGGTGGGCCAATCTTGGCTATGACTCTTGGACCCTACGCAGGACTGATCTCAATGACTATAATTCTTCTCATCCAGGCATTGCTTTTCGGCGATGGTGGAATTACGACGTTTGGAGCCAACGTCTGGAACATGGGTGTCATAGGCGTATTCGTTCCATACATCGTATATCTGCTCGCTACTAGAATGTCTAGGAGTCGAAGTGGATTGCTTCTTGGAGCCTTTGCAGGAGCATTGATCGGTGATGTGCTAGCTGCCGTGTTCGCCGGCCTTGAACTCGGGCTATCCACGCTATCTTTCCCCTACGGTGTTTCAATAGCTGTTACAGCGATGGCAACCCACCATCTCATAATAGGGATCGGAGAGGGCATCGTCACCGCCATAATCATCTCGATGCTACAAAGAACCAGACAGGACCTGCTGCAATTACCGAAGCTATCGCCTAGCTGGCTTGGAGGAACTTGAAATGGCAGGAGGTAGACGATTGTTGGCGTTTGGCCTTGTCTTGTCGATTGCTTTTGTTATGGTAGGGGTGCTCGGGTTTTCCAATTCAGTTGAGACTCTTGATCAAGTTGCTGAGCACCTTGGAGCAACGGAGTCTCCAGTGTGGAGTCCGCCCATTCCTGACTATGAGATTCATGGGTTCGAAGGAAATGCCACAGCAAACATAGCTATTGGAATTGTCTTCACAGTAGTGGTTCTTGTGTCAACCTACGCGGTCGGTAAGTCTTTGCGATCATTCAAATCCAGAGCCTGACAGATTCTTGCTACGAAATTTTCTCAAGACATTTCAAGAGACTGTGTATAATGAAAGATACTCAACTCGGGGAGCCCTACAGCAAATCGACCCTCGAGTCAAACTCCTTTCTATTGCGGCTCTTGTAGTATCTGCAGTTGCAGTCAGAACGATTACTCCACTACTTATTCTGCTGATGACCGCTTTTGCCTTTTGTGCTTCATCAAGAATTCCTCTGGGATTCTTCTTTCTAAGAACAACAATTTTCATTCCAATATTCGCAGGCGTGATATCTCTGCCTTTACCATTCATAACTCCAGGTGTTGCTCTTGTCAGTTTGGAATATGGGAACCTAGCTGTAACGATTACGAGCGAAGGACTGTACAGAGCTACTCAGTTTACGCTAAGAGTCTGGGCGTGTGTTGCCTTGTCAGTTCTCTTGATCCTAACTACAAGATTCTCAAAATTTATTGAAGCTATGGAACACCTCAGGTTTCCACGAATCCTCGTTACCATGACTGCCGTCACTTATCGGTTCATTTTTCTATTCATCAATGAAGCCTATCGAATGGCTCTAGCTAGAGAGAGTCGCATAATCAAAAGACTTCGATGGAGAGAAAACGTGAAATCACTGGCAAACATGATCGCGACTCTTTTCATAAGGGCCCACGAGAGAGGTGAAAAAGTGTATCTGGCCATGATTGCAAGGGGGCATTCTGGAACGCTCCGATCTTTGCACATCATGAAATGTACTAAGAAGGACTGGGGTTTCGCAACTATCTCGATTCTGATATGCCTAGCAATGCTATCTGTGGAGTATCTACGACTTGGTGTCTAGAATGAGTGAAGTGGCAGTAGAAATCAACGGTGTGAGTTATGTCTACCCAGACGGTCATGTGGCTGTGCAGAATGTGAACCTGAGAATCACTAAAGGTGAGAGACTGGCGATCCTTGGACCCAACGGCGCAGGCAAATCCACATTACTGATGATTCTGAACGGTCTATACAAACCGTCTGAAGGCATGGTGAGGGTTCTAGGTGTACCTGTGAATGACGAGAATCTAGGTACGGTGAGATGTAACGTAGGGCTTGTCTTTCAAGATCCAGACGTTCAGCTTTTCTCTCCGACTCTTTGGGATGACATATGTTTCGGTCCATTGAATATGGGTCTGCCTGAAGAGGAAGTGAGGAAAAGGTCTGTTGATGCATTGAAGGCAGTGGGACTAGAGGGTTATGAGGAGACGCCACCGCACCATCTGAGCGCAGGGGAGAAGAAGAGAGCTGCAATCGCAACTGTGCTTGCAATGCAACCAAAGATTCTGCTCTTGGACGAACCTACTGCAAACTTGGACCCAAGAAATCGATTTGAACTGACCAATCTACTACACAATCTGCACAACAGCCACCATATTACATTAATTACTGCGACACACGACGTAAACTTTGTTCCAGAAGTCGCGGAAAGAGTTCACGTTCTTAACAATGGACATGTTATTGCTGAGGGTTTGTTGAGGCAGATATTCTCTGACTCAAAACTAATGAGTGAAGCCAACCTTGAGCCTCCAATCGTGACACGTCTCTTCAATGTTCTTGCTGAAGAGAACAATATTCAGATCGGATCTCTTCCTCTTACAATTGAAGAAGCCATTAATGAGTTGCGTCGATGCTATAGATACGGTGGAAACGAGAAGGACTAGAGTGATTTAGACTTCTTTCAGATATCCAGATACCCAGTGTTCTGAAGCTTGGCGCAGTCAGCACATGCCACCCACCCAGAGGTGGGCAGAGACATGTCGTGGGTATTCTTTCACTGTTCTACGCCTTCCCATCACCAGAACAATCATGTCGCCGGAATGGATACTGAAAAATGCCGGGTTACATGGATGGTGCGGGGGGTGGGATTTGAACCCTTTCGTCGGGTTATACCCGATCACGAACCCCTGCGGGACAGGAGCCTGTGGACGAGATTTGTGTACTCTCAGTCCTGCGCATTCAAAGGCCTTGTTATAGACCTTCTTTGACCTGGCTTTGCCCTTTTTGAAGGTTTGGCATTGAGGGGCTGTTGCCAACCCCCGCATTCCAGGCCAACCCCCGCATGTGGGCTCTTATTCGTAGAGGATGAGATAGATTAAGCTTTCAGCAGCAGAAACTCATTGGACGAGCAGTTCTTGATTGACATCCCGTATCGACCTCTGAGCCAATGTCCGAATGAGATTTAATATCGTACTGGAACGTATGTAGCGATGGGTGAATCTGTTGTTCAAGGAGAATTCTGTCAAGGTTCTGAGAGAGTTAAGCGAATCTTTTGGTCCTGCAGGCTTTGAACGTGAAACGGCACAGATCGTGAAACGGTACGTTCAAACTTTCTCCGATGATATCTCGACAGACAAGCTTGGGTCTGTGATCTTCAGGAAAAAAGGCATTGCAGATTCCCCGAAGATTCTGTTAGCCGGCCACATAGACGAAGTTGGATTCGTGATCAGTGGGATTGAAAAAGACACGGGTTTCTTGACTTTTAATCCGCTTGGAGGCTGGTTTGATCAGGTGCTCCTTTCACAGAGGGTAACTGTTCGAACAACGGGAGGTGATGTTCTCGGCGTTATCGCTGCGAAGCCACCACATCTCCTACCAGAAGATGAAGCGAACAAGGTAGTGAAGAAGGATAGCATGTTCATTGATGTCGGAGCTACGAACCGTGAAGAGGCTGTGAAACTGGGAGTTCGGATAGGTGACGCTGCCATACCGTGGTCACCGTTCATGACGCTTAGAGACGGAAAGATTGCTATGGGGAAGGGCTTCGATGACAGAGTTGGAACGTTTGTTGCCATGGAAGCCATTAGAGGGCTTAAGGAGAAGGGGATTAATCACCCTAACACGGTTTATGGCGTTGCTACGGTTCAAGAAGAGGTTGGGCTCAGAGG
>CAYXJU010000080.1:0-6911 GCA_964464765.1 uncultured Candidatus Bathyarchaeia archaeon
GTTGATCCGTCTTCCTAGAACTGTGAGTTCTTTAGAGAACTTCTCCTTAATGGCGGCGACAGAAGTCTCGATCAAGTCTTCAAAGAGTCTGAACATGTCCTGCATCGTGGCATGGGCCGCTTCGATGTCTAGTTGAGTGAACTCGTACAGATGCCAACCAGTCTCTGCCCGTTCTCTTTTTTCTATTCTAATGTTAGGCGATAATACGAAGAACTTCTCAGGTCCCAGTGAGGCAAGGACTCTTTTGTGAACGATCATGCTCTGCATCGTTCTAACGTTCTCACCATATATTTCGATCTCAACTCTCTTCTCTATGCTAGCGCCAGGATCTGGCCACAAGGGATCTGTCGACTTGGCCAGTATGACCGGCAGGATCCACGCAAAGCCTTTCCTGACAAGCTGATCAGTCATGACTCTAAGAATCTCAGTCTGTATCCCGAAGATCGCTCTTCTCTCACTACTTCCCAGACTCTCAATCGAAAGCAGTGGATTCGGTTCACTCAGAGCACTTTTCAAAACCTGCACCGGCCCCTCATTCCAGTCAGTCCCTTATAGAAATTCTCTAGGATTGGTTGCTTTTTCTACAAAAACATTCCTTGAAATAGCTCAATTATCGGATTTCATTCGACACAATCAAGGAATATTGAAAAAACATCAGAAAGACAACATTCCATGCCCTGCAAATAGGTCGAGTTGCTCACCGAAGCATGATTCCAAGCATATTACAGAAACGAGCAACGTACCCGGTTTTGCGCACGAGCGATTCAGAACAGTGACCTTATCCCACTCAACGAAGTGAATTCTTCGAAATCTTACAGAAGCAATAGGCAAATTAGGCACCTGACTCAAAGACGGTTCGCTTTAATGCGCTCCGGTGGTGTAGCCCGGTCATCTGAACAGGGCCGACAGCATAGCGGCCTTTCGAGCTTCAGTGCGGGGAAACCTTCCCTTCAGCCGTTGATCGCGGGTTCGAATCCCGCCCGGAGCACCATCAGACCAGTCCTATTGACTGAGATTCTTTCGCGCAAGAGAAACTCGGCTCAGATGTTTCTGCGTTTACTTGACATTCCGTTAAGCCAAGGTTAAGTGGATGTAGTCACGTTTTCCACCAAGGTGAGCCGATCCCACACTTGGACCTAATCTGGATCTATCTACTCATCGTGAACGTCGCCAGTCTTCTTTTGATGGGGTTCGACAAGCTCAGTGCAAAGACGGCCTCTGAAAGAGTACCGGAGATATGGTTCTTCTTAATCTCTCTGGCAGGAGGATTTTGCGGAGTTGTGTTGGGAATGTTCGCATTTCATCATAAGAATAGCAAACCGAGTTTTCAAATCAAGATAGTGGTCGCAGCTGTCTTGGCAATCTCGATAATACTTTTCCTAATCAAGGGAAGATGACTGAGAGGCATCTAGATAATGCAGAGAGGATGATCAGATGGGAAGATGGCGTTCTATCGCCACGGTTTGTTCGACCGGTAGGTCAGAAACCCGCTGTTTACTTTGAGAGATTCTTCAGTGAGAACAGATTTTTGGGGCATCGTACATCCAGTCCAAAAATGTTAAGAACAGAAACACGCATCTAGTTTTGATCGCGCATGATTCTTGAGACACTTTTCATTCTTCCACCTTGGCTTGATCCCGCATACTTCTTAACCAACCTCTTTTGGACCTTAATGAGGAGCTTCGTCACCTTCATTGTATGCATGATACTGGGAATGGCTGGTCTGAAACTTCTTGACAAGATGACTCCGGGGATCAGCGAACTAAGAAGCATCAAAGGACATTCTGTCGCCACAGCGCTTTTTGCTGCGGGTATTTTCATCTTTTCTGCGCTGACGATTTTGGGATCAATGACTGCACCATTGCCCATAGGTGTTTCATCAGGACTCGGTCAGGCAGTGAGTCCCCTCATGATACTGGGCTACAGGCTTCTGACGCTTCTTGCAGGTTTCTTGATATCAATACTTTTCACATTCATTCTTTCGAGAGTTCTGGCTCATGTGGAGCCGTTTGGAATCGATCTTCATGATGTTGAAAAGGAATCGATAGCCATCGGTATCTACATAATGGGATACCTGATATTTCTGGGGATAATTCTCTACGCATCCCTGCTTATACCCGCTTGAAAATAATCTTCATGAGGAAGACGTTTGAGAGCGCCACACACGACTCAGCTCTTCATGTTGCTACTGATTCTTTTTTTCATTATTCCATCTGCCACCGCACAATTCGGAGAAGGAAGTGGAGAAGACGTTCATATTCCTTGGAAAACGAGGCCAGTTCTCGGCGGCGTGAGAACGATCTTTCTGTTGGTCGAGTTCCAAGACGTGAGATTCGGGAGTTCACTTCAAGACATTCAACATTTCGTAGAATACGCTGACTCGTGGTTCAGAACATCCTCATATGGAAAGATGTACATTGATTACGTCATTATCGACTACGTGCTACATCTACCTTCGCCGATATCTTCCTATGGAAGTCCAGAGCCGGGAAGTCAACGTGGCGACTCTGAAGAGGGGTTGAAGAGGTATTACGATGACATTATTGACTTGGTGGGTCAGCAAACGGATATTGACCTTGCAGACTTCAAGGATGTTGTGATAGTTCATGCGGGTGGAGACGAAGCTGTTTCTAGTGATCCGTACGACATTTGGAGCCATTGCTTGGCTTACGGACCTATTAGTGACGAGCTGGGCGAAAACGGGCTCTGGGTTATGGGTAGAAATGGCAATGTTCAGAATCTTTGGGGAATGTCCACCTTTTCTGAAGATGAGGATATCTCCGTATTCCTTCACGAGTACAGTCACAGCCTTGGATTGCCGGATCTCTATATCTACGGTTCGGATGGGTATAGTGAGGGTACGGGTGTAAGTTTCTGGTCGCTTATGGATTCAGGACCGTTTCTTGAACCGCCATCCGATATTGACGCGTGGAACAAATACATCCTAGGGTGGGTTGAGCCCGTCATGGTTGACTCGCCTACTGGAGAGTACATTCTTCACACACTTGAATCGAGTCAGGATCCGAAAGCTCTCATAGTTGGATATACCGGTACATACGACGCGTATTACTTCATTCAAGCTCGACGTAGAACAGGTACAGATTCAGGCTTACCAGCAGACGGTGTACTGGTTTTCATGATTGACCCAACGCAAGAACATAGTCTCTCAGGCTCAGAGTTGGCTCTGATGGAAGATGCAAACCCGAAAACACTCGAAGGGAGCGGCCAATACTATCTAAGCGATCAGGCAGCTATGCACTACGAATTGTTAGATGCCCCATACAACAAGGGTGATGAAACCTACCATTTTTCCATGGGAAGTATATCAGCACAATTCGTGTTGAAGAACAATTTCTTCTGGGATCGATATAACAAAATAGCCTTTTTGGTGGAGCCTGTTGATGATACATCGTTCAGAATCAGATTTGGAAGCTCTCCCGAAGAACTAGGCGTTGAAGTTCCACAAGAGGAAGGTGGAGGCGTACAACCCTCAGGTTGCATAATCGCAACCGTAGCGTTTGGAGGACCCGAATCGCCTGAGGTCAAATACATGCGCCATGTCAGAGACAACCTAATTGGAGCAAGCGCGACCGGAAAAAATCTGGTAAACGGATGGAATAGCTTCTACTATTCTTGGTCTCCAACAGTAGCTGCATTAGCAGCCAAATCCGCCCCAGCAAAGCTTATGCTTAGAGTCATCTTGACTCCGCTGATCGGGATAACACGAGTCACGGCCTATACTTTCGAGGCTATTTCGCCTGTCAATATCGAACTGGCTAGCCTCATCGGATTCTTTGTTGCCGCAACTCTATCGACAAGTCTGTACATGATAACGCCATTAGTCATCGGATTCCTTTCATTGAGGCAACTAGTGAAAAGAATACACAAACAACGACTATGATGATCTCATTTCGTCAGTGTTGGTGCCAACAACCTTCTATCTATCTGCTCTCAAGAGATGCAGCGCCTTAAGACAGCTTCTTTTCAGTTATTACTTTCCACTACCTTTGAAGAACATAGAAAAAAAGTTGGAGAAGGTGGATTTATCTTTTCTTCGATTTCTTTTTAGCTTTCTTAGCTGTCTTTCTCTTCGCTTTCTTCTTCATTGGTTTTCCACAACTCCCACATGTCATTGAAGACACTGCCCTTGTTATCCTCACATGAGAATATATGTTATTGCATTCATGTATGATAGCCCCCTTCTTTTGAAAGCCCAAGACAAAGGAGAGGTTTGAGTAAAGTTCCATTTGTTGCCAATGATTCGAAACCTGTTCGTGAGGAATGATTGCGAGAGCTCCTAGAAAATTACATATAGAACATGACATAATCAACAATTTGAGGACCGTAATGTCTGTAATCAAGATAATTGAACTGATAGGTAGCTCTGAGAAGAGTTGGGAGGATGCAGTTCAAGAAGCACTCAGAGAAGCATCAAAGACTGTGAAGAACATAGTGGGGCTCGATGTCCTAGGACACAAGGCAGATGTAAGAGACAACAAGATTGTGAAGTACAAGGCACATGTCAAGATAGCTTTCGCAGTCGAAAGATAGACGCCAATTAACTAGTATCCCATATTCTGTCAAACTCCTTCTCATAGGTATTGGATATGTTCGCGCTTCTGATCACAAGGAGATTTTCATCGTTTTCATTTTCTGCACTTCCGGTCCAGTTATAGCTGCCGGTTATGACAACCGAATCATCTATGACTGCAACTTTGTTGTGCATCAAACCAGGGCTTTGATGAAGTTTAACTGGAACTCCAGCTTGAAGTAGTTTATTGTATTCACTGCCTTCTTCTGAATTGTATCTGTCCAAGATCACTTTCACATCGATGCCACGTTTATGAGCGTCCACAAGAGCGTCTCCAATTCTATCAAGTGTCAGCGTGTAAACCATTACGTGCACTGAGAGATTTGCTCTCTGAATCCAGTACAATATTCGAGCCTCACAATTACCTTCAGGCGAAAAGCAGACTTCATAACTGGGTGATTCGACCGACGCAACTATGTACGTGGTCACCGTGCGTGTGGGTCCTTGTCGACCTATAGGATACCAGCAAAACGCAAGTAACATAATTCCAAAGATGAGAATGGCAACAACAAATTGAGCGTTTCTAATTCTCACAGCGACTTCACTTCTTTCGAAGGAGATCAACTTTCAAATGATCAATGATAATTACCAACAAGAAATGAAAGCCATTTCTGACCGTCATGAGGATATCGCTGGATCTGTTGCCTAATGTCGATCACTTCTTCCACAATTTCTTGGTTCGCGTCTGGAATTGTATCAGTGGCCGAATTCATGTAGACTCCTCCTGCCCCTATTCCCATGTAGGCTAGAACGTAGTTGGTTCTTATCTTGCTTGGATTTGACCCTATTCGATCCCATTGAATACCGTCTTCTTTGATTGCAGAGAACATTCTTCTGTACAAGTCCCATCCAAAAGTTTCCTTCACTCTCTTGTGCCACACATACAAAGGGTCTTTCTCAAATTCAGCGTCATAATCATTGGATTCCTGCAAGTAGCCTAGATCCCTAACAACTTCGACGGCCACCATCATCGGAAAAGGGGATCTGTGATTCGCCCACCAATCGATCGGCCAACCACTACAAATTGAACCAGTGAAAAGATTGACGAGTTCCTGGGCCGAAATAACTAAGCACCATCGGTTCTGAACAAAGTCTCCGGCTTCAACTCCTACTTCTCCAGAAGCTGTCCATCCTCTTATGCTTTCGGGAAGTCCTCGTTTGATCAAGTATCGTATTGGAATGTAGGAGTTTGGTTCGTGCTCGAATTTGGTTTTGATTTGGTCATATACTTCTTCGATATAGTGCTCGAACCATGAGATATCGTTCGAGACGTTGCTGAATAGCTGGAATCGATTTGAGGAATATCGCAACGTCAAGTCCTCAGAGGATTGTGCTGCATCTTTCCGCGAAACGAAACCTGGAATATAGCTTTCAATCTCTTCTCTATGATCGATGGCTAAACCTACTTTTACTAGCCCCATCGAAAAGCACCACTGATCTTCGTTGTCATATTGAGATTCATATACAATCGGGATGACTTTGGAGCGTACAAGTGCATCGCTCCAGCCCTCCATAGTGTATGCTTTTCTGGCCTGCCAAACCACAATCAGCCTTTGAAAATCGTTGAAGTTGGTCTCGTTGGCAGTAGCCCTACCACATAGTACATGGCATATTACAGGGGGATGTTCTGACTTGTCGGTCTGCATGTTCTCGCTATCAGATCCAACGAGTATACTTACCATATCCACCGTATAATAATGAATTGAATCTGATCTACTATCGGGAAGACTGATTCATTGATACTCGAGCATATCTGCGGTTGTCATCGCTAGCTGCTGGATGAGACTTCTGTCTGACTACGCTAAGTTGATAAGAACTCAGATGTTGAATCTAATGGAGGCGAGAAAGATGAAAGGATACATAATCAATATTGAGAAAGAAACCAAGAAAAACACTGATTTCCGTCACGTGTTGTACACAGGCAAGCATAGTCAGCTTGTGCTCATGAGCCTCAAGCCTGGAGAAGAAATAGGTGAAGAAACTCACGAGACTGTAGATCAATTCTTCCGATTTGAAACAGGAGAAGGCAAAGTCATTATTGACGGCGTAGAACACCGTGTCAAGGACGGGAGCGGAGTCATCGTTCCCGCGGAGGCTAGGCATAATGTGATCAATACTTCCAAGCGCGCAAACCTTAGACTTTACACAATCTACTCTCCACCTGAGCATCAAGATGGCGTGGCACGCCGCACCAAGAAAGAAGCAATGGCGAGTGAGGAGCATTTCGATGGTCGAACTACAGAATAGCGATAGTAAGGGTTCTTGTTTGAGTCTACTCTCGATCTTCAGGCGCTGCATAAGCGTATGATGAGGTTTGGTG
>CAYXJU010000081.1:0-6898 GCA_964464765.1 uncultured Candidatus Bathyarchaeia archaeon
AAGCCGTCCGAGTCATCGCCCTCGCGCCCGAAGTACCCGGTGCGATAGAGTTCATTAAACACGTAACAGGTCTAGGTGTAGTAGCTTCGATAGGCCATTCTGACGCCACGTACGATGATCTATTGAAGGCGATAGATGTCGGCCTTTCATATACATGTCATACGTTCAACGAGATGCTTCCAATCCATCATCGCTTTCCAGGAGCAATTGCAGGCGTCCTTACAAGAGATGAAATAACCGCGGAAATAATAGCCGATGGTGTTCACGTTCATCCCGTAGTTATAAGACTCATGCTGCGATGTAAAGGGACCGATAAAGTCGTCATGTCCACCGACAACTCTGAGTTTACTGGCATGCCTGATGGAACATATGACAAGTACGGTTCCAAGATTGTAGTCAGAGAGGGCACGGTTAAAAAGACCAAGGAGCGCGTCATAGGCGGCATCAAGGAAGATGCAACAATAGCTGGTAGCGGAATGACCTTGAATCAGCATGTAAAATATATGGTTCAGAATGTGGGCGTGCCTTTGAGAGAAGTCGTTAAGATGGCTTCGACGAACGCAAGCAGACTTCTCAGAACCGGAAACCTGAAAGGAAGTCTCGAACCGGGCAAATTGGCGGATATAGCGGTCCTCGACGATGATTTCAATGTCATGATGACGTTCGTGAGGGGCAGAATCAGGCACAAAAGAGGCAGTGCTTAGACAGCTTCTCGTCATCTACCTCATAGGAGATACTATCTCGGTAGAGCTTTCGTAACTTTGCATGGTTCGCTTCCGAGATTCAGCATGGAGTATCCGCCCAGACAGGCGGGAACAATGAGGGTTTCCGTGAAGCTCAACGTGCAGCTCCGCTCGGGATGTTCCGGAGACTGGATCTTTACTTTCTCGCCTTCAACGAGAGTCAGCACGTGAAAGTTGTCCTCGGTGTCATCGTCTATCTTCTTCGAGAATTCCAAGCGATGTACCTTGAAGAACATGTCTTTTCGTTCACCTATGACATACTCAGCCCAGCCTTCGCCAGATCTTATGAGGCGAGGAACTTGGTTCAAATTCTCGACGACCCATTTTGTCCTTCTGTTCTTCCTTAACACGTTGAAAGCATGCTTCGTATGTATTGCACGCAACGTGCTGTCAAGGTCTGGCCTCAGATAATCATAGAAGTGGAAGGTATATCCCGGCCCGTAGGCACTGAAGCAGCCATCTATTTCCAGCACGACTTGATTGCGTCCCGAGGCGTGAATAGTTCCTGCAGGTATCAAGAAGTAATCGCTAGGCTTGGTGGGGATGCTGTTCACATATCTGTCGTGGTCGAATGGGAGGCCTTCCTTTTCAGCTCTAACACATGCTCGACGGAAATCGTTTACATCGGCATCTTCTTTTAGTCCTAGGTAAGTCTTTGCCCCTTCACCCGTGTAGAGTATGTAATAGCTCTCGTCCTGACGCATTGGTTCGTTGAAGTGCCTCTTGATGTAATCAGAGTTCGGATGGTCTTGTATAGCCATATTCCCGCCTCCGTAGCCATCATCGTAGTAGTATGCCATGGGAAACTTCTTGTCAAATCTCTTACACGCATACTCGCCCATTATTTTAATAGGTTCCTTCCACATCAGATTTAGAAACGGCATTTCCAGCTCTATGTCGTCTACACGTATTCTTATGCTGTTTTCCCAAGGGGTGATGCAGGCTTGACCGGAATTTACCATCGACTCAGGAAGGTTCTTGGTTTTCTTGTGCCATGTTCCTCCCCAAGCAACAGGATAGTAAAGGGGCTTGATCCTGAAGGGATATTCAGCCACCATAGAGAGAATTCCCCCATATACATCTCTAGGAACAAGTTTCAGCTTCTCAACACGATTGCCGTCTATATACCAATCCATATGCCGAAGCAAATACTTCTTATGTCTGTTCAAGACCACAAAATCCACATAGTAAAGCCTCTTAGGGTATTTGTGAGCCGGAAGACCTGTACCTCCAGGTCCTAGAGGGTATACAGGTTTCCTAGTAGAACGGTTGAACAGCTCTTCGCGGGTTATGTCCACATAGAAAACATAATCGTACATTCTTCTAAGACGCGGTAAAGCTGCACCGCAACCATAACATATCACTCCAGCAGGCAGGGACTCGACGATCTTTTCCTTATAGTCTTTGAGTCGTTTTCTTAGTTCTTCGACCCGACTGAGATCTAGGAGATGTTCCAATCCTTTTTCAAACACAAAACCGAAGGTCGGGTCAATCGTTAGATACGGCTCAACGATTTTTTCTAACTTATCAGACGACTTATATACAGAGCCGAAATCCACCGTCTCAAGTCTTAAGCCTCCTTCTCCTGGGAAATCGCTCATTGTGCTAAGGATGTTTTCCCAATCTACGCCTAGGAAACCATCCAAGGCTATAAGACAATTTCTCTTCTTGGCTTTGTGTTTGATGATCAGATTGCTTACGAAACGACAAACTTCTTCGCGTCCAGTGACGACTGACTTGACCCACTCTTTAGGAATATGAGGAGCGTTTATCGCTTCATTGATAGAATAGTAAAAGGACACTTCTTATGCCTCAAAACACAGCACTTAGTTATCCTTGGGTTTCTTTAAAAAACTGATGTAATGCAAAAACGTGTACTCAAGTTCTTTCATGAATCGTAGTGCAGCAACCCCACTACGCGCGATATGGGATAATCGGATGCAACTGCGGTTTTTTCCTTGAGAGCTCTTCGTGAGATACAAAGCTAGGGAGAGGAAACAAGATTATTTATACCTCTGAATATTCTATAACTGTCTTGATCTGATGATGAGAGTTGGTTGAACAAATGTTTGAGGAGAGAAAGTCACACCCCTTCCTGATGTATGACGAGATGAGGAAGAGCCCGGGAATCCTGGAGGAATGTCTCCAAGAAAGCAATCTGAAAGTACTAAGAAGGATGGCGAAGGAGATCGTCAAGAGAAAGTTCAAGAAGATGTACTTTGTTGGTGCTGGAACGTCTCTCAATATGGGGATCGCTTCAAGCTATGCTTTTAACTCAATTTCAAAGATGTCTGTATGGCCCATACAATCCTTTGAGTTCTTGAATTATCCACCAGCTGACCTTAGCAAAGAGACATTTGTTCTTGCTCTTTCTCATTCAGGCAAGACCAAGGTGACTCTTGAAGCCGCGTCTCTCGCGAAGAGCAAGGGGGCCACCGTCTTTGCGATGACCGATGGAGAAGACTCACTGCTTGCTAAACTTGCCGAAGTAGTAAGCCTAGGTCCAGGTGGACTTGAAAGATGTTTCCCGAACACCCGCTCTTATGTATCAGGACTCCTGCGCTCATACATGCTCTCAGTAATGATAGCAGAAGAAAAAGCGGAAAAGGATCTGGAAGAATACCATAGACAGTTGAAAGAAGTCCCACTATTAACGCGAAGAGTATTTGACTCCACTGAGAAGACGATAATTAGCCTCGCGGAACAATGCAAAGGTCGTGTCCAAGTATTCTACGTCTTAGGAGGGGGACCAAACTATGCAAACGCATGTGAGGGTGCTCTAAAGTTCATGGAAGCCAGCATAGTAAAATCGTGCGCGCTCGAAGTAGAGGAATTCGCGCATGGGCAATTTATAGTAAGCGACGAGAATGCTCTTGTAATAGTGATAGCTCCTCCCGGAGAGAGCTACGATAGGTCTTGCGATCAAGTTGACGGGCAAAAGTATCTTAAATCGACCACGGTTTCTTTGGTCAGAAAAGGAGACACAAAAATATCAAAGCACTCAGAAAAAATAATTGAGATTCCTGAGAACCTGGACGAAGTCTTCACACCCATTCCATACATAATACCATTGTATCTACTGGCATACTACTTGGCGATCAAAAGAGGGATAAACCCTGACATCCTGAGAATGAATGAGAAGGATTATCTCGATGCTTACAACGTAATATACCAAAAGCAACGCCCAGATATCGAGATCTTCAAGCATTACAAACGCTGAACACTTATCCTCTTGTCTTGTTCGAATAGGATAGCGTTACAGCGAATATTTCGCCCACTACAAAAAGCGTGTACGCATTTACTCAGCTACACTTGTTAATTCTTGAAAAGTGTAGAATCATCCTTCCATCAGATGGGGTAGGAGAAGCACTTCTTCCAAACTAGTAACAACATAGTCTGGTCTCGCCCTCATCTTAGATGATTCCTCTCTTGACCTGAACAAGACTGTGATCGTTCCAGCGGCATTGCCTGCTACTATGTCTGCCTCCGTATCTCCAACGTACAGAACAGAGTCTGGTTTGCAACCTAAATTCTTTGTTGCTTCAAGGATCGGTTCAGGATTAGGCTTAGCGGCCAGCACATCGTCCTTGGTGATAATCACGTCAAAGAGCCCATGCAATTCAAATCGACTAAATGCTTTGTCTACAAGTCTCCTCGTGTTGTTTGTAACAATCGCAATCCTTTTTTTTGCCTCAATCTAACGAGTAGCTCCCTTGAGCCTTCTTGCTGTTTTACGCGAGATGATCTGATGAAGCGTTCCATTGTATTATACAAATAGTTCAGCATCTGTTCAATCCTTTAGCGCGCGCTATTCTGCGGCTTCAAACCTAAAGGTTTTCAAATATGAAACCTTCCTGCAAGACAGTACTTACAAAAACATCGGATTTGAGAATGGATATACTTTAAAAAGGTTTCATCAATAAACTAGATTGGTTGAGGATTGAAGCGAATGAAACCAGATAGAATTCCATTCTATCAACCATATGTCTCAGAAGAGATCTACGATGCTGTAAGAGAAGTTCTGGAACGAGGGCGCCAAACTGGCAGCTTCACTGTTTCTGAAGAAACCACTAGGTTTGAGAAAGCCTTCGCAGACTACAATAACATCAAGCACGCGATATCGATGAACTCCTGTACAGCAGCTCTTCACGCAGCTTTGATGGCTTATGGGATAGGCAAGGGAGACGAAGTCATAGTTCCATCTCTCACGTTCATCGCTACTTTTGAGGCTGTCTGGTTTGTCGGTGCAAGGCCTGTAGTTGTCGATGTCGATCCCAAGTACTATGTCATGGATGTGGAACAGGCGATCTCCGAAATCTCTCGCAAGACAAAGGCGATAATACCGGTCCATTTGTACGGTCATCCTGTAGACATGGATCCCATAATGGAGGCTGCAAAAAAGAAGGACATTGTAGTGATTGAAGACAATGCGCAGGCGCCAGGTGGGAGATACAAAGAAAGAATGTTGGGCACCATAGGCAGCGTGGGATGTTTCAGCTTCCATCCCCAAAAGAACATAACGACGCTGGGAGACGGTGGTTTGCTGACCACAAACGACGATGAGATAGCAGAGAAAGTAATGATGATCAGGGATCATGGAAGGAGGAGGGGAGAAAACCCGTATTCTCACGAGGTTCTAGGACATAATTTTAGAATGGGTGAGATGAAAGCGGCCATAGGTCGAGTCGCCTTGAGCCACTTGGACGATTGGAACCGAAGGCGCAGGGAGATTGCTGCACGCTACAGGAAGGCACTGAATCTGAACACCGTGACCACTCCGGAGGAAGCTTCATGGGCATATCATGTCTATCATCTATATGTGGTCCGGTGCGCCAATCGCGACAAGCTGAAGAACTACTTGAGGACACAAAACATTATGACAGAGGTTCACTATCCTATTCCGTGCCATAAGCAGAAGGTGTTCGAGAAACTGGAGAGAGAAGCTATCAGTCTACCGATATCGGAAAGACTTGCCGGGGAGATACTTAGTTTACCTATGTTTCCAGAACTAACCGATGATAAAGTCGATTACGTCGTGTCGAAAGTAAAGGAGTTCTACGACCAACAGTAGGCGAGTATGTGATATGGCTAAGCTTGGTGTCGGTGTGTTAGGATACGGAAGCATGGGTAGAACCCACTCATTCGCCTATAAGGTGCTTCCCCTGTTCGATTCAAAGATCGCTGATACAAGGCTTGTTTCTGTTTTTGGCAGAACGGAGAACAACGTCAAAAGATTCGCCGAAGAGTATGGTTTTGATACCTATTCCACTAGTTGGAAGAAAGTAGTCGAAGACGAAAGAGTTGCCGTCATCAGTATTTGTACTCCGCCATCTGAACATCCTGAGCCGGCCATAGAGGCTTTGAGAAATGGAAAGAACGTTGTCTGCGAGAAGCCCCTAGCCGCGAGTCTTGGAGAAGCGGAGAAAATGGTAAAGGCTGCTGAGAAGAGTGGGGGTTTCTCTATGCCTATGTTCAACTACAGGTTCCGACCAGCGATACAGTACGCAAAGAAGCTGATAGAAAGAGGTTTTCTTGGTGACATCTATCGATTCCTCTGCTCCTGGCCAAAGACAAGTTATGTATATCCAAAACGATACTCTTCCTGGAAAGACAAGCTGAAGCCTTCGGGGGGCGGCTCTCTGTTGGACTTGGGAGTGCACTCAGCAGATATGGCAAGATTCCTCGTAGGAGATGTCAAAGAAGTTTCCGCAGCCACCGCTATATACATCAGAGAAAGACCTGTCAAAGGTACTGAAGAGCCGGAAAAGGTGGAAACTGAGGATACAGGGATGGTCATAATGAAGTTCGCGAATGGATCCTTAGGGTTTCTAGAAGCTACGAAGGTGGCCACAGGGCAGGACGATGTGAGAATAGAAATCAACGGCAGCGAGGGATCCATTTCTTGGAACCTTGAAGATCCAAACGTTCTGAGGACTTTCTCTGTCAGAGACCAGGAATTGGGGTGGAAGAGCATCCGCGTCAGCAATTTCTATCCATACGTCGAAGATGTTTTCCAAAGCCATCTGGCCGGAATCCATTATTTCTTGGAGTGCTTGGAGAAAGACGAAAAACCGAAGACGAGTTTTGAAGATGGCTTGAGGGCGCAGGAAATCATCGACGCCGCCTACAGGTCTTCGAGAGAAGGCAAATGGGTC
>CAYXJU010000082.1:0-6864 GCA_964464765.1 uncultured Candidatus Bathyarchaeia archaeon
CCTCAAATTTACCCAGAAGCCATTATATGCAACATGTAGACAACGATGTTATTGTGAGAAAAATTGAATCTAGGTAACATACTTAACAATTCAGTCGACTATACCAAGAGACTGTTCAGCGACATTGGCCGCCTTGTAATTCTAATAATTTTGGACATAATTCCAATCGTCAACCTAATAGCCATAGGATACTTTGCAAAGGCCGCGAGAGAAAGCCCGGGCTCAAATGATGTTCCTAGGCTTGAGGGCTATGGCGAAATGTTCGTTCAGGGACTAAAAGTTGCGGTTGCGGTCATCCTGTACATGATCATACCTCTGGTCCTGATAATGGCAGGAGCGTTTACTGTGGCTCTGGGGCTTGGATCGGGCTGGATGATGGGCACAAGCTACGGTTGGCGTATGTGGGCGCTAAGCCCATTGGGTATAATCTTGATTATCGTGGGCATTGTGGTTGCATTCTTTGTCGCAATCATTGCTGCCATCGGAATCATTCACATGATAAAGCTCAACAGTCTAGGGAAAGCGTTTGCGTTCAATGAAATTCTCAAGATCATTGGAAAAATCGGATGGGGAAGATACCTCGGATGGCTTATCATAATGTTCGTACTTGGCATGATTGTGGGTACAATTGGGGCAATCCCATACGTTGGCTGGCTAATCTCGCTAGTCATATCCCCCATCTACGGAGTCTTCGCAGCCAGATCCGCCGCGCTCATCTACACCGAAGGCACGACGGAAGGTCAGTACCCACCGCCTCCACCAACATCTCCCCCGCCATATCAAGCGCCAACAACCACCACTACCTCAAGTCTCAGGTACTGCAAGTTCTGCGGGGCACCGTTGACTACTGAGTCAATCTACTGCCAAAACTGTGGACAGAAAGTATGATAGTGCTGAAATCAGATAGGAACGTAGCAGTAGTCGCATGAAAAAAGGTTTGGCTATACTTCCCTGACTTCACACTTTACTTTCTTAATGATGTCTTCAGCCGATGCGACATCCAATTTGATTGTGTAGAGCATATTTGGAGTTCGAAGTTTCAGCTTGACTGTTTCACCGCTTCTCTTTACCCTACACTCGGTTGCAGTTTCCGATAGGCCAAGAAACTTTTCAACATCTTTTATCTCAGTAGGCAACATCATCCACCGTGAAAGTGCAGAACATAGCACCCTCGGCCTTCATATAAACTGTATACGTCAGCACGCATACAGCGACTGGATTATCTTTTTAACGTTTCACCAATTTTCTCAGGCATGTTTGCATACCCCCCTATAGGGTAGGGGGGTCCCACAAATCTTCATGCGCCCCAACTAGATCCTAACGTGGAACTCTGCTAGCTAGACGTGAACCTGCTGAAAAAACAAGAAATGAAATGGACAACCAGATTACAATGTTGAGAAACAACTCAGTTGGTTTAACATTCCATTTATCCACCGGTCCAGCGATAGTTGTGGTCGTATGTGTAGCCCAAACGAATGGAAAGCCGTAATCGGTATGAACGAAGTCAGGCCAATTGTAATGGAAGCTCACAAGAACCCCAAATGAAACAGTCACAAGACATGCCAAGTAGAGAAGTGTCAACCGCCGACCACTCATGATCTTCATGAATGCATCATTGAAGGATGGGGATTGAGCCCTAAAAAGTGGTGGGCCCGCCCGGATTCGAACCGGGGACCAGCAGGTTTCTCTCATTCCTAGGTTATGAGCTTCGACTAGATTCTGTCGCTCTGACCTAGCTGAGCTACGGGCCCCAAGTTTTGAACGCGCCATCTACCATAATAGGTTTTTCTTCAACTGGAATTTCCAGAGGTATGAAATTCTGCAACTCGTCCCAGACAATTTTTTTGCCAAGCTCATTGTGTTCTAGTTTGAATAACTGTCTCTCAAGAGTTCGTGGAGTCGATCAATCTTTTTGTCACTGATCCAACCTGAATGGCCTCTGAACCCTCCCCCAAAGGCAAATGGTATGTGAAGAAGCTCGTGAATAACTACCTTCTCTCTTCCTTCTTGGTCAAGTCTATCGTACCGTTCCGAAATAACTTCGATAATGTAGTTGGCCTGCATGTTCAAAGCTTGTTGCCAGATCTTGGATAGGCCATAGATCCTGGCGATGGTTCTGCGTGATTTTGATCCCTTGCTTCTGAAACAGGAGACACGGGTGGGTCTAATGTGCCTGAAGTTCAGTCTTGAGGTGATCTGGTTCACGAGTTCTTGGACATCTGGAGCAGGTTCATAGGTTATTTTCATGGCTGAGTGTTTGGTTCCAATTGCATAAAAGGGGTTCTTACAATTACACGTAGATCAAGGTTATGAGCTGGCTGGCAATCCATCATAATTGTTGTACTTGGTCTGTCTGGAATGATGTGAGATTACGTTGTGATCATCGTTGAGAAGATCTCTTGTGTCAAGTATGAAGGAATTCAGGCAACGCGCCATTTCAAACGACGATCAACTGAGAAAGAGAATTGTTGAGACCGGCAAGATCTTGGGCAGATATGGATTCGTTTCGTTCTTGGGATCGTATGCTTCAGGTAACATTAGCGCCAGGTTACCGCGTTCAAATCGCATACTCATCACACCGAGCGGATTGGCAAAGGCTGCGCTCAACAAACGAGAAATCTGTACAATGGATCTCGATGGTACGGTTATCAAAGGTAGACTGAAGCCTACGACAGAAATGCCAACTCATTTAGCTATCTACAAGCGCAGACCTAACGTTAACGCAATAATTCACACGCACCCGACATATGCAACAGCTTTTGCAGTAGCGAAAAGAAAGATACCCGTCGTCACAATAGAGATGGCTGGGCTGGTTGGTTCAGATGTTCCCGTCGTAAGGTTCGTTATTCCTGGAACGCAAGAGCTTGGAAGAGAAGTCATTAGAACATTAGGAGATGGCGTGGCTGTTCTACTTCAAGACCATGGTCTAATCACTACGGGTTCAACTCTTGACGAAGCATTGGCCGCTACCATAGTAATAGAGAACGATGCAATGTTGGCGTGTCTTGCAGAAGCCGTTGCAAAGCCCAAGACTGTTCCTAGGACGCAGATCGCAAGGATAAGGAAGTATATTCAAACTGAGTATGGACAACGAAAGAACCTGCGACCAAGACTTAAATAGACCTAGCAATTTTCAACTGGGACAGTGCCGCCGGCAACTTGAGCCGCCGTTTGTTCAATACTCTTGAATGGACGAAAGCTCAGTGGTAGAGCAGCGGACCAATCCCAGAAAAGGGCTTGGGCTGAAGCTGTTAAACCTAAGTCAATGGGCATAGAAACCCGTTGGTCAGAGGTCCGAATCCTCTCGGCGGCGCCACATCTCTCTATATGGCTAGTTCTGCTTGGTGAATCCAGGATCCCTGTGAATTTGGTATCCGATCAGACCGTTCGAAGTCAGTGCCTGAGGAAATCTATTGAACTATGCTATGTGTCAGTGCGTTCACTATCGTACTGTGCATCCAACTGTAAGGATTCATCGATTGTGGAAGATTCTGATACGGACTGTTCTGATTTCGCTTCGAGGAGATATGTCATCAGAACCTTCAAGTCAACTTCGGACTTGGTTCTCCACCCGAGCCTCAGGAGGCCAGTCTCATCCTCTCTGACGTATCCAGTTCTTATGAAAATGTCTACGAGGTTCATCGACCTCCATCTTCCAAACTTCTGTGATAGGATTCGTTCAACTTCAGCTCGAGACGCCATCCCTTGCTTGGACACCACATAGGATATGGTCATGGTCAGAGCTGCAAGGTTGTCGATCCTCCACCCGCAAAGTCTTGACTCCGATAACGTCATTTCATTCTTCAATCGAACCAGAAATCGATCATCAGACTCCTGACTAGTGGATATTGGATCAACTGGAGCAGACGAAATATCTTCTTTGACTCTCTTCACTTCAAGGTCAAGTTCACCTAGGATTTTGTTGAAATCATCCAAGATCTCTTCGTAGTTCTTTCCGAGTCGCGTTCTTAACTCCCATTCTCTTGCACCCGGCATCTTTCCACGTTTGAAGAACAACAGATGCGCTGCACGTTTCAATCTGTCACTGTAGAAATGCGGGCTGGTTTCAGGTTGCTGAGGGACTTTCGGACTCTCTTCTGTCAAGCTTCTCTTCCCCCCAACCGAGATTTCAAGCTGATCGGAAAACTCACCAGTCTTCGCAAATCGAGATTTCTTTGTTCCATGTGAGGCATTAGAAGCAAGTCTCCATCTTTCTTCTCAAGAGTGGCATAGCCATAAGTGACCAAGAAACTGACAAGGTAAGCCCTTCGCGCTGTCTCTTCATAACTGTCACGTTTGACGAACTTCCAGTAGTTTTGCTGTCCATTTTGGTCAACACCTTCTTTCATCTCGTTCCAAAGCTTCTCAAGCGATTCGGAGAAACTTTCTTGAGCGGCAATTCCCATGCTTTCCAAACTCTCTGCGTCGAGTGCTGAAGGAATCAGTGCCCGACTAACGTCAAGTTTCTTTCTTCGAATGTCGTATGGTAGTAGCATTTCCCAGTAGTGAAGTGCCTCTTTGGCTGTGGTCATGGCGAGCTGCTCAAACTCCACAATGGGATGCCAGCTCTTCAAGAAAACTCGGGCAAGATGTTCAATTGGAAGCGATCTGAGTTTGTCAGATAGAAATCTCGGGTCGGCGTAGAGCGTGCTTGACTCGTATCTTAGTTGGCTATTCTGAAGCCTGATGACATCGGAAAGGCTGTTGAGAGTTCGAGCGTCAAGACAATGATCAGTAAATGTTTTCCATTGTGGAAAATACTTTCTGAGGGTTGCAATCGAACGTCCCACATCCAAAAGAAAGGGATTGAATTTTCTCCTCTGAATTGCTTCGCAGGTCTGCAAGACTTCAGACACTTCGGTTCTACCTGAAGCCGCGCGAACTCTGTTCGATTTGTTGCTCTTGCTAGTCATTTCGTCTCATCTCGTTGACTATAGACTTGCCTTCGATGTTCTGAACGACAATTACATGCATGGCATCGTCTTTTACAGAAACCTGTCCAGGGGTAATAGCAAGATACTGTTCGCCTCTTGAACCCGAAAAGCTAGACACAATCAATCTTGAGATAAGCTCCCGGTTTTTTGGATCCATGTGTACGTCGAACTCGTCAATTCCACGGAACGGACATGTCACGTACTGTTGAAGAGCGAGGAGAAATGCCATAAGAGCTACACTCCTCTCACCTCCACTTTGCGTGAAGGAGTCGAGTGGCATCGGGCTGCTTCCTTTGAATCCCACAAGAAGATCAATTCCAGCTTTCTCGATGTCTTGTGCACTGATTAGTCTGACAGCACCATTTCCGCCTACCTCCACCAGTAAATTGTTGTATCTCATCGTCAACTCGTTTAGGAACGTCTCAATGACCTCTCGCCATTTTTGACGGCGTTTGTCCAATTCCTTCATGACTTCTTGCCTATTCTTCCGGACTAGCTCCACTTTCTCCTTCAAGTCTTCAAGTATCCCCGTGTAGGACGTGAACATTTTCTCTACATCTTCGGAGACGGTTGCGTATGCTTTGAGCTGCTCTTCGACTCTACTAATGTCAGTCAATACCTCAAGATTCCTTCGAGTGCTCTTCACTCTCGCACCCAGTCTCTCAGCGTCATTCTTGACAGGTTCCAACTCTTCAAGTGCTGTGGCTAATTCGCTGTTGAGATGCGCTATCTGTTCATTAACAAGCCCGATCTTGAAAGACTCAACCTCAGACATCACCCTGGAATTCACAACAAAAGAGAACTCGTTCTCTACCAGATATGTCAACTTGTTGATTTCTCTGCCAATACTCTCAAGTTCTTGGGAAGATTCTTTCAATCCCTGTAGTGCGCTTGTATGAAGCTCATGCAATCGCAGACTCTCACCTGTAGTCGCTTGATCTTTTCTTGGTGGTTCAACCAAAGCCGTGTGTGTGTCTGTTGGATTGTCAGTCTTGCTAAGTCCGGTTAGTTTTGAGATCCAGTCAAGGTTTGTTTCATGCATCGCAGCATTCCGGGTTTCTTTCAGTTGCTTGTCTCTAAGAGTCTCCATTTTCTCCTTGAGTGATGCCAACTCTTGACTATGTCTCTCTTTTTCTGCTTTGGCTTCTGAGATTCTTGTGTTGCCAGTCTCCAGTGTGAGCTTCAGGCGTTCGATCCTATCTTCAATTCTTGATACAGCAGTTTCTTTCTTTTCGACTTTTGCCCACAAGAATTCTTTCTGCAATTCCTCGAGTTTGAATTGGAGTTCTTTCTTTCTCTGATATTTCTCGTACTCTCTTTTCCAGTAGTCGTAAGTCTCTTGGGTAGACTGGAGAAGGTTTGCAATGTTCTCTTCTTCGCTTGAGACTTGACCTAACCTCCTGTATCCGTCAAGCACATCGGTTCTATACGACTGAAATCCGACTGCTTCTTCAAGCATCTGGAGTTTCTCGTGGGCAGTTATGGAACTGAACCTTCCAACCATTAGCTGGTGCATTATCACCAACATATTGTCCGGGTTCAGGCCAAATTTGCTAAAGGCTTCTAGAATGTAGGCTTTCGAGACAGGGCGGTTCTGGACCAGGTACATGTAATCGCCGGTACGTTTCAAAACCCTTGTGACGCTCACCGTATCCACGCGATATTGGGGAAAGGGCCTCCGACCCTGACTGGACCCATTTTCGAATTGAACAGTTATTCTGGCTTGGTCTTGACCTCTCCTGATAAGATCGCTCAGCCTCTTAGCACGTTCAGTATAAGTTTGACCAAGGACAACCGATATGGCAAGCAGTATTGAAGACTTACCAGCCCCGTTGGGGCCGCATATCAGGTTAAGCCCCGGTTCCAATGGAACGTAAGCATGTTCATACGACATGAAGTTCTGTAATGTGATGCCCTTTATCATTCACTA
>CAYXJU010000083.1:0-1216 GCA_964464765.1 uncultured Candidatus Bathyarchaeia archaeon
GCGGAGTGATTAATGAAGGGTCGAACAAGACGCTGATAATAGCTTCTCCAGATGGGCACCTCATCGAGACTATATCAGATGACCTAGAGAAGATGCGATGTGGAGAGGTCAGGATCGGCGAGATGGCGTTCAAGATCGAAGAGACAGAGATCTTCAACCAGGAACTGCCGAAAGATGCTTTTGAGGGGGTCACCTTAACCAGCGGCACACCAATAGTTATCAGGATCCCACAGAACCGGCTGCAGGAGTACGGGATCACTCCAAAACACCCTTACCGCTACGTCTACTGGAGGAAAGAACATACCCCAACAGCCTTCATGAAACAGCTTGAGGAGAACCTTGCAAAGAAGTACAATGAATACTATGATGCAGAACTGGAGCCATTCCAGATTTTTGAGCAGCTTCGATTCAAGAAACAGGTTGCAGTCCCATTAAGAATGAAGGGGGAAGAATCAACAATCATTGGAACCTTATGGAACTTCCACTTCGCCCCCCTAAATGGTGTGAAACGAGATCTCTTGCAGTTCGGGCTTGACGCAGGATTCGGCGAGATGAACAGCCTAGGATTCGGATTCATGAATTTGAGCCTGCACAATCCCAGTGGGTGAGTCACAGTGATTACGGCTATCGCACAATTGGGACGAGCTTCTAGAGAAGAATCTGGAGCCACAGAGGAGTCTGACATTCGAGCTTTAGTTGAACCTACAGGTGCAGCAAGCGTCATTGCTCTAAAGTTCAAGGTTGAAGGTAATTGTGTGAGCTACGTTGGTTTAGATATAGAAGAAAAAGGAGATGACATCCTCTATATATACAAAAAAGAGAGGGGCAGGGAAACTGGTTTATTTCTAACGAACAATATCAAACGGTCAGCCATAAAGAAGCTTAGAGGGCACTTGACAAGCCGAGATAGAGACGAAGAATCACAAGAGTTTGTAGAAGATTTTCTAAGAAATAGATTGGATCTACCTTTCCAAGGTAGGGCTGTCGCCACCGCTATCCTTAGCTCTAATCTACAGGGCACTTACCGAGACATTCTCATTTCTCTTATCGACGAAGTGAGACGTAACTCGGGAAAGATTCATAGTGATTTTTGTAGGAAGATTGAGGAGTGTGAACCTGAAGAATTTCTGCTGACACCAAAACTAATCGATGGAACACAGGAGTATTTCATAGGGCAAATCCCTGAGTATGTTAAGCTTTTTAGAATGACTGCAAT
>CAYXJU010000083.1:1226-6861 GCA_964464765.1 uncultured Candidatus Bathyarchaeia archaeon
AGGATAAAGGTGGGAAAGGGGCGCAACCGTGTCCACCTCCAGTTTGCACTATATGTAACGGTGTCGGGTTAACCAAAACGTTCAAGGTTACACCCCTGCCATTTTTCACGACAGATAAACCCAGTTTCGTTCCTTATGGGGATGAAAGTAACAAATACAAGGTTTTTCCTCTTTGTCAGGATTGTTTCCGTGATCTACAACATGGTCGGAGGTTCATAGAGGATAATCTTGATTTCTCAATATCTCCAATCGAGGGCCGGCGTGGGGAGGTAAGTTTTTGGTTAATTCCAATACTCAATGACTATTCCAAGTCTGTTTTTTCTTTTGTTAGAAAAGGTCTTGGTAGCAACTCTGTGGTTGAAAGGAGGGGGACGGCCCGTCCTCTATACATAAGGCATCTAAAAAGTATGTGTGATGCTTTAGAAACCATAACGGAGGAAGCTTTAGATGCTGAGTCTGACGCAGCAGAAGCATTTCTGATGTTCACAGCACTTTTCTACACTAAGGATAGGGACCACGTCAAACTCATACTAAGTTCAGAAGGAATCTATCCTGCACATCTCAGGTTCATGCTTGGGGTGAAGAAGAAAGTTGACTCACTCTATCCCTTCAAGAAAATCGGAGTTCGTTTTGGCTTTCCTTTGCTCAGGGAGTTTCTCACGCAAACCAAATCTAAGGGAGGAAAACCGAGCAAGTCTGAAGGTTGGTATAAAGACTTGGCCTCTATTCTGGGCGACATGTTTGTCGGCAAACCCGTAAACAAACCGCTCATCTACAGGGCACTTGCCAAGAAAATATGGGAGAGAGCGAAGGAGGCTAACCTAGAAACGATCATGGATACAGCTTTTAAAGCATTAAGCGTAGTAGAGTATATTGAGTATTTGGAGTCTCCTGAACTGGAGAAAGTTTCTATGAGTTCACACTCAGAAGTTGAAAAACACGACGAAATATCACAGATCAAAAGGTTCATGGACGATCATAAGGGACTCCTTAGTAATGATACTCTTCGTGCTGTATGTGCAACTGGTATGGCTACAGGGATCCTTTTGGAGGTTCAAAGAAGGAGAAGTGAAGAGCAGTCTATGCCTTTCTGGGGAAAATTGAATCGACTGGAGATGGATCTCGAAAGAGTTAGACAATTATTCCCTCAGATTGTTAACAAACTACATGAGTATAATAAGCATAGGTACGATGATGTCATAGCATATCTTGGAAGTGAAGAAATCTCCAGACTTGATTGGTCTATAAGAGATTTGCCTGGAGATGTAATCAGCTTAGCTTTCGCCGTAGGGATGGCTCAAGGCTATTGGATAGCTCATGAGGGTGGAGGTGAGTAAGAAAATGGAGGAGAGGCCTGGGGCTGTACGTTCGGAATTTCTGTTTTGCTACGATGCAAGGATGTGCAATCCTAACGGTGACCCAGATGAAAATCACCCAAGAATAGATACAGTGACTGATAAGAACCTAGTTACTGAATTCAGATTGAAACGAACCATACGAGACTACTTAGCAAAGGAAAAACCCATCTTCCTTAGGGAAGAAATAAAGAATGAACAAGGAGATCGTAAGACAATCGATGAACTTGCTGAGCCAGAAATTGAAGAGTACAAAAAGAATAATAAATTTTCCATCAAGAATGCGCTTCTTAAGAAATACATAGATCTCCGTCTTTTCGGCTTGCTATTCGCAGCAAAAGGAATTGAAGTGAAAGGAAAGAAAACAAAGCAAAGCATCAATTTCAAGCAGACAGGACCGGTTCAATTCGCAATAGGTCAATCACTGAACAGAGTGGAGAAAATACCGATCAGAATGACCAGAGTTGCTCCAACTAAAGAAGAAGCTAGAGGTGGCGCCTTTGGTGAAAAATGGATTTTGAGGTATTCCTTTATCACCTTTCATGGATTTCTAAACGACTTCGTAGCTAAAGAGGCTCATTTGTCTGAGGAAGACGTTCTTGACATGATGAGAGCTATGTGGTTCGGAACCACTGGTCTGTCAACAACTTCAAAGTATGGCCAACAGTCAAGGCTTTTGGTACGTGTCAAGTACAAGAATTCCTATGCCTACATCGGCGACTTGGATCAAATGATTACGCTTGATCCTGACGAGAAGAAGCTGGAGGATATTTCTCAAGTCGTCCTCAACGTGAGCGATCTACTCAAGGCTCTGAGCGATACTAAAGATGATCTGGATGAAATTGAGTGGATTTGCGATAATGAACTGCGTTGCAAGAGAGACGAGACTATAGGCCCATTTGGTAGCTTGATCAAAGAGTGGAGCGAAGAAACAAGGGTTAATGTAGTGAATCTTCTCGAACAGTGGCATACTAAGGAAGTCAATTGAGACGTCATGACTGAATATCTGTTGATCTTTGATGTTTGGGCGCCTTTTGCAGTCTTCAGGAGGATTGGAACAACCACTACATCACTGACTTATTCCATTATGCCAAGAAGTGCCGCTGAAGGACTGATTGGCGCCATACTGGGCTACGAATTTGAAGAAAGCCCCAAGAGACTTGCAGACTCGAACATAGCTATTGGAATACAGAGTCCAGTCAGGAAGACACCATTCTCAGTAACCCACACTCACACGGATATATGGAAGATGTTTAAGGGCCTGATTAACTCATCTAGAGAAGGAATGAAGGAAGAGGAATGGAGGGAGAACCTCCGCACCCTAGCCAAAATGAATCTGCTACGAGAGCCACGTTATCGAATATACTTTGATTGTTCTGAAGTAAACCAAGACCTTGAGAGAAAGCTTTCGAAACACGAGACTGTATTCACGCCCTATCTCGGTTCAAGCAGCATGATTGCGAACTTCAAATACATAGATCGATATCAGTACAAGACAGTTGATGTGACCGGCTCAACTTCAGTTGCTTCAATAATTCCCTTTTTCAAGACTATGCCAAAGATCCATTTGGAAAAAGATGTTGCCTTTGCTGTGGAGCAGAACCTACCTATTCGCTTGACGCCTGATCCTGATCGTATTCTGACGGGGACATATAATGCAGTCTACAATCCATTGGGTGCAGAGCTTAAGGTGCTTTCTAGTGAAGAACCCATGCAAGAAATACTGATGCAAGAGGGAAAATCATATGTCTTTTTCATTCCAACTAAGGTCCCATCCAAACCGGCCTCTTAGAGAACACTTGAAGGGTGTAGCAGAGAAATCAAGAAATCTAGCTGAGAGCCTACTTCGAATCTGCGGCCAAGATCTACAGATTAGCCCAGAAACACTACTAAACATAGCACATGTTATCGGTGCATCTCATGATGTTGGAAAGGCGACACGGTACTTTCAAGACAGTCTACCTCCACGCAAAGTCAAGCCCGAGAACGTAGAGCTGACTTGGCATAGTACACTCTCATCACTTTACGGGTACTATGCCGCAAGAAAACTGTTCTCTGATTCTGAGTGTAGCAGTGTTATCCCACTGTTCGTATCTCTTGCTATTCAGTACCATCACGGTGCGTTGGAAAGCCCCGTACTAGCAGCCTCGAAATGTAACAGTCAGAGAGACATCATACGCAATCAACTCCAAGCTATCGGCAGAAGAGAGGAGGTTGAACTAATTCTACAAGAAACCAACCTCCCAAGTTTATCTGAGTTTGAGTCTAACATCAACTCGGATAACTCGGAAATCAAGCATAGGCGAAAAGTGCATGCTCTCATAGACCGTGAAATGGTGAGGGTTTTTGACAATCGACTAACGCCGTTTCTTATACAGAATCTTTTGTTTTCAGTTCTCATAGATGCTGATCGTATGGATGCTGCAGGACTCACGTTTCCTGAGAGACAGGAGGTAGTATCAAGTACATGTAAGAAATATGTAGACCAATTGTCTGCAAGGAGCAAGCTAAGTAAAGATGCTGACTCAACTGTATCTAATGGGCGGGATGAACTGTTTCGGATACTATCAGAGAAAGCTGAAGCGGTTCCTCTTGGGCACAGGATCTACTCTCTGACCGCACCCACAGGATATGGAAAGACTTTGGTTGGTCTTCATTTTGCATTAAAGCTTAGAGAAAGGATCTCTCAAGAAGGGTCCAAACCAAGAATAGTCTACGTTGCACCCTACCTTAGCATCTTAGATCAGAACTTTGAAGAAATTGCAAAAGCACTGGGAGTAGATTTAACACAAAGCAAACAAAGTAACGTCTTACTGCTTCATCACCATCTTGCCGACCTACAGTATCAAACTTCTGACTCAGAATCGTTCAGCACCTTAGACTCTGAGTTGCTTATAGAAGGTTGGAATGCTGAAGTCATAGTAACGACCTTCATACAATTCTTTTACACCATAATTGGTATACGGGCATCTCAACTCAGAAAGCTCCACAATCTAGCAGGAAGCATCGTGATTCTTGACGAAGTCCAGACGATACCACATGAGTACTGGGGTTTGATCAGAGAGACTTTGAAGTTCATAGCAGACAAGCTCAAGATGTACATAATCCTGATGACAGCGACACAACCACTTATCTTTTCAAAGGATGAAACCATAGAACTTGCAGACAACCTTTCAAAAGAGTCGTGGAAACCTAGAGTAATAATAAGAAGCAAAGTAGCTAAGGACGTCACATTAGAAGAATTTATAGAAGAACTTAATCAGATACTTGAACAATCACAAGACAAGAGCACACTCATTGTAATGAACACCATCGACTCCGCCACTCAAGTGTTCAATGGATTGAGAACACCTCTACAGAGGTATTATCTTTCAGCGAATATCGTACCAGCTCAACGCAGGGAGAGACTTGAAAAAATCTCTGCAGCTCTGAAACAAAGAGATCCCTTAGTTCTGGTTTCAACACAAGTGGTTGAAGCAGGTGTTGACTTGGATTTTGATACAGTTGTACGAGATCTGGGGCCGGTAGACTCAATCATTCAGGTCGCCGGTAGGTGCAATAGGAATGGTATGCGGGAGCTAGGGAAGTCAGAAGTTTATATCTATTCAGTGGTTAAGGGCGATGGCCTCACTCGCTATGCCAACCGGATATATGGTAACTATCTAATCTATAAATCGAGAGATGTATTGCCTAGAGCAAGTGAACTTGGGCCCTTCCATCTGGCCGAAGAGTATTACCATGCTGTTAAAAAGGGATCAAGCAATCTTAAGAGCCAACCCTTACTGAAAGCTATTGGTGAGCTTGACTATGGAAAGTTAAGAGATTTCAAGCTTATTGACGATCAGCCTAACTACAGTGTCTTTGTTGAAGTTGATGATAAAGCATCACAAATCTGGGGCAGATATGTTGAGATTTTGGATTCCTCAAGGGACAATTTCCAGAAGAAAGAAGAATTCCTAAGAATGAAGCATAATTTCTATGATTACGTTGTGAACGTGTCATCATGGGAAGTCTCAGCGCTGGAGCAAGACAAAGGGTTCTATCGAATACCTAGAAGCGAGATCGGAAGACTTTACAGTGAGGAGACGGGTTTCATTCCCGTTGCTGGCTCAAGGATACAGAAACAACAAGAAGCTTGGACTGACTAAACTGGAATGTTATAGCAGGCATGACATCAACGGTGTTTTCAGCGGAGGTCTCGATTTTCCTCAAGAGGCCAGAGCAAGCCTAGGGAACTTGGACTCACTGAAAGAAGCTTCCTAACTAAAGACATTTTCAGA